>WJJR01000386.1 GCA_014729565.1 Candidatus Zixiibacteriota bacterium
GTGCCCACACTGTTCAAGCCTCCGGCCACGGCCTTGATATACCGACTCTCCACTTCGGAAAACAAGATTTCATATCGATTAAAACTGGTATTGAAGACCGACTCGACCGTCGCCGCGACGCGCTCCCAGGTGACGTTGTCAGACGACTGATAGATCGTCCATGTCACACCCGATCCCGACGGGCGGTCCATGTAGACATACATGCCGTTGACGGTTTGGGCGAACCCCAGATCGACGCCGAGATTCCAGTCCTCCACACTCTCGCCCAGATCGATTTCGGGAAAGACGGGAACGTCGGTGTTGCCATCGGCCAGTGTGGCAACGGTATCGAGTGTACTCAGTTCGGGCGATGGATCTAAGACCGCCAAAGCGGCCACAACCGGGATTTCGTAGAACGTGGTCACTGCTCCGCCAAAGCGGGTCAATTCTTCACGATGGGCATAGCGGTATTCCGAGGTGATCCGCAAACGGTTTGTAAACGGACGAGAGGTCTGATTCCAACGGAACTGATGATACGCCTGGTTGATCTGCACATCTGATGAGCGAATGTTGTTTTCGCGCAGCGAGAAATTGTAGAGAAACCGGTGATTCGACACCTGATGCGACAACGACAGATCGTACAGGCGTTCACGCGTGTCGCGATCCAGGCGATTGAATGCATTATAGGTGTTCGACCCCTCGATACGTAGGGCCATGAGCGGAAACTCGACTGACCGTGTGCTGAGGCGCAGTGCCAGCGTCTCCCGAATCAATGACGTGGTTCGATCGACACTGTTCGATTCCCAACGGGAGGCAGTGGCATTGGCCAGGAAGTGCGGATGACTCCAGGCCAGTTCCGCCAGCGGGCGAATTTGCTCCCGCCATGTTTCTTCCGCCGAACCGGTCTGAGTCCCCACGCGAGAATAGCTGAAGGTGGTGCGCACATTGAGGTACGGAAACATGCGGCGGGACCAATTCAGACTGTACCGCTGATTCAATGTGGACTGATCATTTCCCGAATACTCGCCATCAGCCGCGTCAATACGGAGGCTACCCGAGATCGATGGCGGCAGTGCCAACACCGACCCGGACCAGGCCACAATGAGCAGGATCACAACGAGACCAGCACACACTGTGCGTGCCCAAATCCCCCTCTGGTATCGTGTGCACCCTGCCATGACGCCTCTGTCTTAAGATACGATTTTCACAAGGGATCGTCGACCAGTTCGGTCCTGTTTCCTGTCAATATCGAAAGGCTCTATTGGATGCGGTCATCGGAGACATCACGATCGTGGCAAGAAAGACGGAACCAGCAACATTATACGAATTCATCAGTTCATATTGTTCACCCGATAACCGGTCATATTGTTCACCCGATAACCGGATGAATCGGAGGTCGGTGGCTAAACAGCCGTTTCTCATTCGCTTCTATCAGGACAAAACGCCCGGAGGTCCTCCGGGCGTTTTGGTATTCGGTTCCATGTTTGTCACAACATGGACTGAGTGCAGGTTCACGTTGCTATGGCGTGTAGTCCACCAAGGCATCGTTCGCGTCCTTCACGTGGCACTTGTTGCAGAGCGAACGCTGGAATTCGTCGTACGGATTCGGGATCGCATACGAACCGGATTCGTGTCCGTCTTCGGCCAGCCCGGTCACGCTGAAGTCCCAACGTCCGGCGTCCGGAGCGCTGGTGGCGTGGGCCCGGTGGCAGGTCAGACACATGACCTTCGACGACGAGGTCGGTCCCTGAGTCGAGGAGGTCGTGTACGACGTGTCCGCATCTTCAAACGGAACTTCCGGCAGGTAGGCGAGAGCGGGATCGCCACCACCGATGTTCGACGTGCCGTTGTAGGCGTTGTACGCCGAGGCAATCGCCGGACCAATGGCCACGCCGGTCGGGTGCTTCAGCACCGACGGATAGGTCGTGTTGTGGAAGTCACCATGACAGTTGGCGCACCATTCGCTCATGCCGCTGGCATAGGCGGTATGGCTGCTGGGGCTTTCCGAGCCGAAGAAGATGCTCAGGCCGCTCGCCTCCGGAGCCGCGTTCGTGAAGGTGGCCAGGCCATCCTGCACGTCGCCGGCGCCATACAGCATACGGAAGTTGGTGTTACCATGCGGATCATGGCAGCTCGAGCAACCGAGCCAGGACGAGTTGAACGCTCCGCCCGGGGCCTGGGTGTTCGTCAGGTCTGCGGACAGACCATAGCCCGGAGCGTTGAGGTTGTGACCCGCGGCATCGCCGGGAATCCAGTTCGCCGGATCACCGCCCGCATGGCCGTCGTTGAGGTTGTCTTCCAGCAGGAAGATGAAGTTGCCGCCACCCTTCAACGGAGCCGGGGTGAGCGGATCCGTCGCGAATACCGCGCCCAGACCAGTGGCGTGGCAACCGAGGCAGACATCAGAGGCTGTCTCGTCGACGAGGAGATAATCGTTACCGGCCGCGTTGTCGGCATCGACCGGGGCGTTGTCCTGGCTGTTATGCATGGTGTGGCAGCCGTTGCAATGAGCAACGCCCTCGTCGTGGAAGCTCCACGCACTGCCGGCCAGCACTAAGCACAGGGCTGCAGTCAGTAGTAAGACCTTTCTCACTACAGACCTCCTTCATGTGAAGTGTGTTGTAAGTGACCGACAAGATCGGAATGTTCGGTCTTGTCATGTTGTTGACTATTGGCAGACCCGCCCTCATCGGACGATGTGGCCGGGGTCAAACGCTGCTTGATGGCATCGGGTATGCGGCAGATTTGCACGCGATTGCGAAACACCTGGCTGATGATCGTGTGATCGGTCTCATCGACCGCGAGATACGACGGAAAGTAAAACCAGCCGGGGATGCGGCCCTTACCACCGAATTCGCCGAGGCACTTTCCATCCGGTGCGTAGCAGAGAATCGCAAAGCGCTGCTTATCCAGGACGACAACCAGACCACTGCTCATGATCGCCGCCGAGACCGGAAACGCCAATTCACCGGTGGTCGTGCCCTTGTAACCGTAAGTCCTGATGTGGTCGCCGCTGAGTGTGTAGTGGTAGACCATGCCGAGCGACGAGGCTGGCAGCAGAAATCCGTCGTCGGTAGTTGTGAGTGTGCCCAGAACGAGTTCCATCTCCGCGGCGTCACTCAACTTGTCCAGTACGGGGATTGAAGCTGTCAATTCACCGGCAGAATTCAGTAACAAGACCTGCGGAGCGTTGCTGTCGAGGAGGTAAATGCGATTCTCACGGTCGGTGGCGACCGAGATCACATTCAGGTCCAAATCGGCCACGACGTCTGCAGCGAACTCCCCGATGTAGATCCCATCAAAATCGTAGATGAGAAGCTTGCGACCGTCTTGCGTAGAACCGAGAACGTAGATGAAGCCCTCGGGAGAGACCGCAAAGTCGACAATTGAGCCGACCCGACCGGCGAGATTGAACTCGAAGCGGTAGGCGCCGTCGGAATCAAAGATGACAATCCGGTTGTGTCCCTGATCGGCCACGTAGATTTCCGACGCGGTCTCATCATACACGACACGCCCCGGACGCTGGAAATGGTCGGTGAGGCCGGGCA
>WJJR01000387.1 GCA_014729565.1 Candidatus Zixiibacteriota bacterium
ACGGCGGTGAATTAGCCGAGTGCGCTTGTTGTCGATGAATGACTTACAGCGGCAATTTAGAAGCGATCACGAAAAGCCCCCCGGAGCGAACCGTCTTCGAACTGTGGCCAGGCGTCGGGGTTTTCGGGGAGAGGAATCGATGCGGTGTGTCATTGGAACGGCCGGTAGAGTCCGCGGATGAACTCGAAATTGCAGAGGGTCGCGATGGCTTCACCGTCTCTGTTATGCTTGAATTGTCCTCTGGCGTCCATGGACAACAAGACATGCGACCCCTTCAGGTCGAGTTTCTCGCAATCGGCGGCGCGCAGACGCGTTTCGAGTCCGCGAATGATTGCGCGGTAGGTGTCTTCATCGAGGAGGCCGATTTCGAATGCCGTTAGTCCATCAATGCCAACCGTTGCATCGACCTCTCCATCCGAGTTTCTGAGAACTGTGCCGTTGTCGTCGAAGTGAATGGTAAACTCGAATCCCTCCAGGTGTTCATCCTGGATTCCGTGTTCTGACAACAGCTCGGAGGCACGGTCCAGCACGCGTTGACGATCCCGCTCGGTCATCATACCACGTTCGCACGCATGGTCGAGATCGATTCCGCGTTCCGAGTCCCGGTGCGCATTTGGATGCACGCCGCGGAAGAATTCCCAGACGGTATAATAGTCGTAATTCGGCATCAGGTAGGGTTCACAGGCATCGGTCGTCAGGGCCGCACGTGATTGATCCGGGAAACGTCGCCGGTCCTGCAGGTAGCGTGCGACATGCGAACGGTGACCGGTCCGGTAGATCGCCAACGGCACGGTGGTGCTGATCCCCAGAATCCGCAGTTGTTCAGCGATGGCCACTTCCTCAAAGGGACTGTTGTAGCCGTGTTCCCGAATGCGTTTGCCGGCATCGGTGAACGGATCGCTGTGCGGAGCGGTGCCGACCCGCGATCGGCGATACACGAAGTAGATATTGTCGCGCGAGCGGGTGCGATAGACTTCATTGAATCGCGACAGCCGGACCCGTGGTGTCCGGCGCCATCGATCCGGTACAAAATACTCGAACAGATCGGGAACCTGGCCGGTCACCCACAGACACCCACCATCCTGCACGGGACCGCGAACATAGTCGATGCCGTGAATGGAGATGGGCTTCAGATGCGCATGAGCGGTGGCATGCCGCGCCGCTTGCGACGTCCGCCGCAGGTGCCGGAAGCGTTCTCGCTGTCGGGTCTTGTAGGTTTGCTGATTTTCGGATGTTCGCTCAAGCAACTCGTAGTCGACCAGGGCATACTCCGGTTGACCATCGCTCCGACGGAGCACCTTACCGCTTCGGTGATTGCGCCGCAAAATGAAGTGCTGCGGTTTGTGATCAAGCACGCGAAAGCCGGCTTGCCGCAGTTCATCCGATGCGCGCAGTGTCAGCTCTTTGAGTTCCGATTCGTCAATCGCGCCCGCCATGCACGTTTGCGCGGCATCCTCCCCCTTGACCCACCCGTACAGCAGCACATAGACGCGGCGAATGTCCAACTCGATCGCCTTCATCTCATCGGCCTGATCTTTGGCCAGCAAATGACGGTGCCGGACGAACCGGGTTTCATCGCGGCCCAACTGCCAGAGTTGGAATTCTTCAGGCGGCGCGTAAATGGCGAGCGGATGTTGCGTACGAATGCACGCACCGTTGGATGGCCATCGCGCCTGACGCAACTCCATCAAGAGCCCGAACTCCTCCATTGGGCTGTTGAATCGTGCGGCGGCAATCACATCCGGCGGTACGTCCTCAGGAAACGTGGTTTGAACCACCAGCGGAACTTCCTGCGCAACGCGTGAGAACTTGACTAGCATGTCGGCCGATTGCCCGTTGACCGGCCGGCTGCGAACGTGATAGACACTCCCCGTGGAACCGGGTAGCCGTTCGCCCTGCTTGACATACCACTTGCCGGAAAACCACCCCGACGGAAGCACGTGAGACAGATACGGCCATCCGAACCGTGTCACGTAGAGGTCGCCACCTTCCGCCGGGGTGATATGACAGTAGTCCACGCCGAACGCACGAACGATCATTTCCGGAGGACAATCGTCAAACGACCGTTCCGTGATGATGCCAGCGATGTGTGTGTCAGGCAGTTCCATCAGTTACCTGCATCACTGTGATCGACGTAATTCGGGAACCACATCGACTGTGCCACGAGCAGATCGATTTCTTCGTCACTGAGGACGCGACCCACCTTAAGATCGCGTGCCTTCTTCATCACCGCGGATGCAACCCTGGCGCTGACGTCCCGCAGGGTACCGACATCGGGATAGACCGCATTACGCTCGAGACGATCAGAAGTCACGCTGTCGGCCAGTGCGTAGGCCGCGGCCAGGAAGATCTCGTCAGAGAGTTCGCGTGTTTCGCCGAGAATGCAACCCAGCCCCACACCCGGAAAGATGAAGACGTTGTTCCCCTGTCCGACCTCATGCCGGCGCCCATCATACTCCACCGGATCGAATGGACTGCCCGTGGCGAGGATTGCCCGTCCCTCAGTCCAGCGCAGCGCCTCGGCGGGTGTGCACTCGGACAGTGATGTCGGATTGCTCAGGGGGAAGATGATCGGACGGTCGACGTGGGACGCCATCTCCTTTACGATCACCTCGTTGAATAGACCGGCGACCGTTGATGTGCCGAGAAGAATGGTCGGACGTACCTTCTTGACAACCGTGAGCAAATCAAACTGTTCATCTCCATCGAAGCCATAAGCCGCCATAACATCAGAGCGCATGGCGATGTCGCGCTTGTATGATTCGATTGAGCGCAGTTTTTCATGGACCAGTCCGCGACTGTCAACGAAGACGAGAGAGCGATCGATTTGGGCCGGATCGCCACCGGCTTCAATCATGGCCGCGCGTGTCAGACGGCCGATACCAACGCCGGCGGCGCCGGTGCCGGCGAACACAATCCGCTGCTCGGGGAGTGTCCCGCCGGTGATTTTCAGCGCCGACAGCAATCCCGCGAGCGCCACAGCGGATGTTCCCTGGATGTCGTCATTGAAGCTTGGCAGGCGGCGACGGTACCGGTCCAGCACGGCGATGGCATGTTCCTTTTTAAAGTCCTCCCACTGGACCAGTGCCCGCGGACAGGCCTGCTGGACGCCATCGACAAACGTTTCGAGGAATTCGAAATACTGGTCCCCTTTAAGCCGTCGTGAGGGATACCCGAGGTAGAATTGATCTTCCAGGAGCGCCGAGTTGTCGGTTCCGATGTCCAGACTGATCGGCAGGCAGTTCCATGGCGGGATACCGGCAGCGGCGCAATACAACGCGATCTTGCCACAGGGAATGCCGATTCCACCCGCTCCCTGATCACCGAGACCAAGGATTCTCTCGTTGTCCGTGACGACAATCAGCCGAATCTCATCGTCCGAGGCATTGCGTAGAATCTCGGCGGTGCGGTGAACCGTATCCGGGGTAATCCAAATGCCGCGCGGACGGCGGAAGATGTGACTGAATTGCTGGCAGGCTTTGCCGACCGTTGGTGTGTAGACGATTGGCATCAGTTCGGGCAGATTTTCAACCAGAACACGATAGAACAGCGTCTCATTCCGATCTTGAAGAGCGACCAGCCCGATGAACTTCTCGAGATCATCCTGTTTGGCCCGCACATGCTCCAACTCCAGGGCCACTTGCTCTTCGATGGTTCTCACACGGTGAGGGAGCAGTCCGAGCAAACGGAACGTCTCGCGTTCACTTTGGGGGAAGGCGGTTCCTTTGTTGTAACGTGTAGAGTTGAGCAACTGATGCCCGTGCAGTGACAGGCGTGGCGTTTCTTTCTCTGAGTAATGAACTTGTGGCAAGCTCACGAGCGACCTCTCTTGCAGTTGTGGCCGTCGGCGCCGGTGCCCCGGAGCCGAAGCCCGTTCTAATCCTCACTGGCGACATATCGCCTCGGTGTTCAACACAAAGCACCGGGCGTGCCGGGTCTATCGCCAGCCTGTCTAAGACCACGTGGCAATGACAAATCCTGAATCGATCGCCAGTAGACTATCGCCCGATTGTCGACAGTGACAGGACCACTGGGTACGTGAATCATCCGGCAAACAAGTTGCTTTGATCTGATCGATTAATGTTTGCCGCAGGCGATTTCGATGAGGATCTGATGGTCGAACAAATCATTGATGTACTTCGCAAAACGGTTATGATCACGGGATTCGTGGCTGTGATGATGATCGTCATCGAGTATGGCAACGTGTGCACCAGCGGCCGCTGGCGGCAGTGGCTATCGCGACGCGGCCCCACTCAGTATCTGATTGCTGCTGTTTTAGGAGTCTTGCCGGGGTGTCTCGGTGTTTTCGCCGTCGTGTCGCTGTTTTCCCACGGCATCGTCTCCCTGGGTGCTCTTGTAGCGGCGATGATCGCAACCAGTGGAGACGAAGCGTTCGTCATGCTGGCGGTGATTCCCGCCGATGCGTTGCGGCTGGCGGCCATACTCTTGCCATTCGGTGTCATCGTCGGTATCACGGTCGACGCCGTAAGGCGGCGTGTGCCGGTGCAGGGGATCGAACCGTGTGACCAGCTCGAAGTACACGAGGTCGACGAGTGCACGCATTTCAACCGGAGTCAGATTGTCCAGCAGTGGAAGGACTGCACGCTGGGGCGGGGCGTGCTCTGCATCGGACTGGCGGCATTGCTTGTTCTGTATGTCAGCGGCACAGTGGGGCCGGAGTCGTGGGGATGGCTGCGCATATCGCTCGTCTCGGTCACCGTCTTTGTTCTGATTGTTTCTGCGACGGTTCCTGATCACTTCTTAGATACTCATCTGTGGGAGCATGTTGTCAAATCGCATGTTCCGAAAATCTTCTTATGGACCTTTGTTGCCCTCCTGATCTCAACCTGGGTCGCAACACTGGTCCAGATGGATACGATCGTCGACTACAGTCGGATCCTGATCATCGTCGCCGCCTGTCTGATCGGAATCATCCCCGAGTCTGGTCCACACCTGGTGATTGTGATGCTGTACGCCGACGGTATTCTTCCCTTCAGTGCGCTCCTGGCGAACTCAATCGTTCAGGACGGACACGGAATGCTACCGTTGCTGGCGCAGTCCCGACGTACATTTGTCGCCGTCAAGACGGTGAATGTGGCTTGTGGTCTAGCGGCGGGGTTGCTATGGGAACTGCTCCTGTGAAAATCCATGTCCGGATCACGTACCCATTTCAACCTGTCTTGTCGCCTGGCCGTGCGTCGAGTCCGGTTGTGGGACAGCGTTACACAGGGATTCCAAACGTGCCACGACCAGCTCCATCGCATCCATCTGCGGGAGCAAATCCAGTGGTTCACCCAACATCCATGCGTTCGATATCGTTTCGCTGTGTTCAATCACACCCAAAACCGGCACGCCGTAATCATCCAACCGATCGCAGATGATATCCTCGGCGGATGACGTGGCGATCCGATTGAGCACCACGGCAACGTCCCTCGTCGTCGTCTCCGAGAAGACCTTGTTGGCCGTGGTGACCTGGTTCACATCGTCCAAATGGGCCGTTGCCGGTACAGCACCATCCCGAATGTCATTGATCATCCGCTTCATACTGAGGGCCATCTCAACGGCTGCAATCGATGGATCGACAACGACCAATGCCAGGTCGATGCGCGACAGCACACCACGGGCGGAATCCTCGAATCCTGCTTTGAAGTCGATCAGTGTGACCGGTGAGGGATGATCCGTCGTAATTGTCAGGTCTCTGGCGATCTTGGCGATCGGGCCGTCGCAGCCGGCGCCCGGTCCTTTGTCGGAAATCTTCCCCAATGTGAGCAGGATGACACCACTCGGTGTACGCGCCCAGTAGTTCTCGGGCAGGCTGTTGAGCGATAGATTGGCCCCGGCGAGCGGTGCCGGATCGTCGACCGGGCACGTGACCGCACCGCCACTGAAGACCATGCCGCCAAAGTAGTCAATGAGCGGATCCGGCGGCCGGTCGAGGCCAAGCGCATGGTGCAACCCCACGTTGGTAGAATCCGCATCGACCAGATTCACCGCGTACCCTTGGGTTTGGAGCTGATTGGCCAGCAGGACTGTCACGGTGGACTTCCCACTGCCGCCCTTGCCGAAGATCCCTAACCGGAATCCGGAGAGTGCGTCGTTATGTTCAAACATCGGTTTGTCCTCCTCGGTGATGCGTGTTGCTGCAGTTGCCGTGTTTGTCATGAGGCCTCGGCGGCGTCTCGTGTGCCCAACGATGCCGATCCGTCAAACAACCGTTGTCGATCGGCCACCGTTTCGCGGTCATCCCGGATCAGCACGATGTATGACTGCGCCAGAACATCTTTGGCCATACCGAACACCGTGCTCACGACGCCAAGTGCCTGACTGATCGATCCGGTGCCAATGCGTTTGGACACACAGTTCCACATCGCCACTTCCAGAGATCGAATCGCCACCTGGACTTCACGTATCTCATATCCGTTTCGGTATCGATCGCGCGCAATTTGCCTCACGTAATCCAGTATGGGATCGAGTTTACATCGGCGGACGCTGCTCAAAACCTCCAAATAGAACAGTTCCAGGCACGTGCGAACCTCGTTGCTTGGCGTCGCCTCGTAGCGGCGCAGGTGGCTCCGTTTCAGTTCCAGTTCGGCTGAACGCAGGATGGCGGTTGATCGTTCGCTGAGGAGATCAACCAGTTTGCGGCACGGAATCAGTCGTGGCGGTTCATTGGAACTCACCGTGTTGCTGCCGTGTTGTGCGAATGCATCCGTCGCTTTCGATGCACCCTCATGATCGCTATCCTGATTCGGGATTGTCCATTCATAATAATAGTCCATCAGAATTCCCTCCCGTGTGTGTATCCGGCGAAGGATCGATGCATCGCGAAGTAAGGCTCTTCACAGAGTGCGATGCATCATCCGAACGGCCGCTTGCGCGACGATGTGCGTGTTGACACTGACTGCCGATAATCATCACCGGGCAAGGGGCGCCCAGCAAAACCTCGAGCGTCACCCGTCCGGGGACAGCCGATTGACCCGTGCTGTCCTGCCGGTTGGCCATCACGACGAGATCGGGCTTTTCCGCGGATATGCGCTTCAGAAGGCCCGCTGCGACGGATGCCGCGCGAACGATCTCCCGTCGTACGTTGCCATTGCCAGCGTCCACCAACTGCATGCGCGATATCGTCCAACCCAATTCCTCCTCGATACATGTGCTACACAGATCCGCCGTCTGATCGACATCCAGAGTGTCCGGACAGGTGTTGCATGTGACCATCACGTGCAGCACCAGCAGTTCCGCGTTGAATTCCCGAGCCAGTTCACTGGCGTAGTCCAAGGCGGCGTTCCCGTCGAGCGAGAAATCCGTCGGACAAATGATGCGGCGGAGATTGACAAAACTCATCATGCACCCACTTAACTCGACGACCTCATGCCGTTGCTTCGTCATCCGATGCCCACCGAATGCCGACAGCCAGCGAGAACAGGAGAATGACCACCGCAGCGATGATCTCCTCAAGGTAGAAACCACTCGGCTGTTCCCCGGGCGAATATGCGGGTGGTCGGACACGTGTGATGTTTGCTGCAAGTGCAGACGCCACGATTAGCGTTTCCGGACGGACATCCACGCATTCGGTCTCCAGCCAACCTTCGCCGAATTGGGGATGTTCGATTCGCACCCAGTGCTGCGTGTGATCAATGATGTCGTAGGCCTCACCGGTTTTCAATTGACCCAGGATCGTCGAGTGCGTGCTGAGACCCGCGTACATGTTTACAATTGACGAAGTGATCACGGCACTCCTGTGAATGTCGAGTGTCCCAGCCATCCCCGGTTGCAATTGCACGACCAGCAGGAGTATGACTAATGCTCCGATGTATCTGACACGTTTCACTCCTCACCTCCGGACACACAGGTTAATGACGGCATCTGTACGCGACACGAGCACATACCATGCCGGGACGCGACCGATGTGTCAGAGATCTACCTGGTTGACGTATTCGACTTCGATGATTCGCCGGGGAACAGACCGTGCTGGTGCATCTTCTTGTAGAGAAGAGCCCGCGAGATTCCGAGAAGCTTGGCGGCGTATGATCGATTGTTGTCTGCGCGTGCGAGCGCCATGCTCAACACACGCCGTTCTGCTTTGTGGACGTGCGCTGCGAGGGAGTAGTTGTCATCAACGTGCAAGTCCGAGGGAGCATCGTCGTGGGCCAACAGGAGAGTGCGGACGTGATCTCCGGTAATTGTATTCTGGACGACCACCGTGACCAGCCGTTCGAGGAGGTTGCGCAGTTCCCGGACATTACCCGGCCAGTGATATTCGCGCAGGGCATCGTAGAGATCAGGCCCCAACTCTTTATGGTGAATACCATGCTCGCGCGTCAATTCCTCCCAGAAATCGGTAACCAGTTGCGGGATATCTTCGGTTCGCAGACGCAGGGGAGGAACAACCACGGGCAGGACATTGAGGCGATAGTAGAGATCACGACGGAATTGCCCATCTGCGACCATCTGTGACAAGTGTTTGTTGGTGGCAGCGATGATGCGAACATCGACGCGGATCGGCGCACCGCCACCGACGCGATCAATCTCTTTCGATTGGAGAACACGCAAGAGCTTTGATTGAACACTGAGCGGCATATCACCGACTTCATCGAGAAGAATGGTCCCGGAGTTGGCCAATTCGAATTTGCCCTTTTTGCCGCCCCGGCGGGCACCGGTAAACGCGCCCTCGGCGTACCCGAACAGCTCCGATTCGAAGAGGCTTTCCTGAATTGCCGAGCAATTCAACCGGATGAACGGGCCGGCATTGCGCGCACTCAGGCGGTGGATGGCCTGGGCGTACACCTCCTTGCCGACACCAGTCTCACCGAGCAGGAGGACCGTCGCATCCGTGGCCGCAGCCCGCATCGCGAGTCTCCTGGCGTGTTGACTGGCGGGGGCGATGGCGACAATGTCTTCAAGTGAATGCCGCGTGTGTTGACGGGATGAGCCGGCCTTTTCCAGCTCCCGAATGCGCTGTTGCAGGTGCTGCAGGCGGCGCGCCAGCCGGTTGACCTCATCGACGTCGTGAAAGCGAACCTGACCCAAAACGCCGACGCATTCGCCATTCTCAAACATGGGGAGCCGGGAGACGATGTACTCGGTGTCACCAATCCGTTGAATCTGATCGCGTTCGGCGACACCGGTCTGGACGACGATGTGGATGCGTGTGTTTTCGACGACCTCGGTGACGTGTCGCCCGATCGCATCCGCCGGAGCGACCCCGGTGATGCGCTCGAAACTCTCGTTGACATAGATGATGATCCCGTCCTTGTCGACCGCCCAGATGCCCTCCGAGGAGAGATCCAGGATCTGCTCCAGAAGTTTCACACGCTCCACCAGCGACAGCGACATGGTCTCAGCTATTTCCGACATCCCGGAATCCTCCAACCGTTGTACGATCAAGGATGTTGGAGGTGAAACAGCCCGGGAGGTGAAATTGCCAGGGAT
>WJJR01000388.1 GCA_014729565.1 Candidatus Zixiibacteriota bacterium
CCCGCAAAGAGGGACAAAGACGAGTTCGGGCGCATCCGCGAATGCGTTCGGCTTGTAATTCACCTTCGGCGAACCGCGATCACCGATCGCGGCCACCCACGCCCAACCGTGCCACTGCCGCATCCTCTTTAGCGTAATCGGCCTCGGAGACCGGATCGGGCTCCGGTGGATTGTCCAATTCCCAATCGATCGTTGTGCGCAGCGCCTCTTTCGGATCGACCACTTCACGGTACGATAACTCGGATCTGATACGGTCGCTGCTCACAATCAGGTGATGCTGCGGATTGAACTGCTCGTCGATGAGCTCAGGACATTGGCCGGCATCAACCGTAATCACACCACCATTCCATTGTATTGCTCGTGCAATGCATTCGACCCACTCGCGTTCCGCGTAACATTCGGTTTCGCAGACGTTGTAGATTGTTCCCGCGGCGGTGTCATCCAGTGCTGCCAGCGCAATCGCCTCGGCGACATCCTCGACATACGCGCGCGCCACACGCCAGTCGGCTTGTCCCGATTCGAGTACGATATACGGTCGCCGGTCACGCATGCGTTTCAGGTACGGCCACAGACGATGTTGGTAGTCGAGCGGACCGTAGACCATTGGCAGCCGCAGGGCGGTACCGCGCGGATCCTCCGATTCAACGGTCGCTCTCTCGACTAAGATCTTCTCGTAATCGTAGTATCGTTCGCCCTGGCCCCGATAGGGAAAGTGTTTGGTGCGCAGGGGAGAGGTTTCAGTGAGCGGCAATTCGCCGGGCGGACCATCTTCAATGCCAATCAGCTTTCCGTACGCCTGGTAGACATCACAACTGCTGATCGTTACGATTCGCTGTGCGATTCCCGCGAAGGTGTCGATCACTCTGTGCGCATGCGCTTCGCTGAGCGGCGCCATGTCGATCACAACATCCAGAGACATCGATTCGAACTGTGGACGGTACTGCGCCAACTGTTCCCGGTCACCAATAATATGTGTCAACTCGGGAAACAGCTCGGTACCCGTTTGGCCGCGATGAAACAACGTCACATCGCAGTTGTGTGCGCGCAGCCGACACACAACGGCGGGACCGATGAAGCGGGTCCCGCCCAGAATGAGAGTTTTTGTTGTCATAAAATTGTGTCAATCATCGTCCCGCACTGCGCACGTCGCCCGAACTGGACTCATCCATGCGCAACCGCGGATTGCCGTAGTAGTTGATGTCGCCGCTGCTCGACGTTTCGGCGTCGAGAAACTCGGTCACACGCACGAACGCGTCGCCACTGCTCGACGTGTGCACGTACGCGGTCTCACTGGTCAGGTCGCGCGCTTTGTAATCGCCGGAGCTGTGAATGTACACATCCTGTTCGGTCACTGTGCCGCCGCGAATGATCAAATCGCCCGAGCTGCCGATTTCGGCTTCGATGCGGTCACCCATCAACTCGTCGATTTCGACATCGCCGGAACTGCCGATTTCGATATCGACCTCATCGCAGGTCAACAGGGGGATGCGCAGATCGCCGGAGCTGCTCGACTTGATGCGAAACCGTTCGGCGCCGAGATTGTCGTCCACTTCGATATCCCCGCTGCTATGAATTTCGATTCCGCGCAGCGACTTCACTGTGAGATAAAAACGCAGGGGCTGTCGGGTTTTCAGCGAGTACCCCCTCTTCGATTCGATGATCAGCGTATTCCCGGCGACATCGGTCTCGATGTAATCCAGCAGATTGTCGTCACCGGAGATAATCAACCCCTCTTCATCGCCTACGGAGATGTACAGGACCCCGACAGTACCGAATTCCACCGCCTCGACATCCTCGATGACACGTGTTTCCTCGGCCTTATCGCCCGATCCGCGGACCCGCTCCCAGTCGTTGTCCCACCAGCTATCACCAAGGGAGACAGACGATTGCGCCACCAGTACGGCGCAGACAACCACTGCCAGCCAGAGTACCCGTTTCACGCCCACCTCCTAACGATTTGAGAGTTGCCGGACCTGTAGGAATCTACGATCCAAATGGGGCAGGGTTTCAAGGATTAGAGAGCGGGCACCACGGTACTGTCAGGCTTCCTTCTCTTCCCGAATCTGCTGCTTCCACTCATCGAGCGTGTCAGTCAGAGGCTGATCGGTTTCGAATTCGTGGTACTTGACGAGGTTCCAGACTTCATCATCGGTGAGCACCTTGCTGTGCTGTTTGGCGGCGGTGAAGATCTTATCCACGAGTGGTCTTTCCGGTTCGATGTGATGCGCGCGCAGCCAGTAGACGATATTCGAGACACCCGACATGAAGCCAATTTCAATATTCTGATGCAATCCGAACCATCCGGCGGGAACACCGGAATAGACACGGTCGGCTAGCCAGTCGGCGCCTTTATTCTTCGCTTTGATGATCGCGGCGGCATGCACACCGGTGGCGGTACGGAACGCATCATGCCCGAACACCGGATACATGTTGTGCAACGGCACTTCGCAAATTTCGGAGACAAGCTTGACATACTCGGAAAGCTGTGTCAGGTCACGGTCGATCAATCCATCGAGTCTCATGTTCACCAGCAAGAGGTCCATCGCTGAATTGCCGACGCGTTCGCCGATACCCAAACCGGTCGCGTGAATCCGATCCGCGCCCGCCTTCACCGCCGACAACGCATTGATCACCCCGAGACCACGGTCGGAATGCCCGTGCCAGTCGATCTTGACGTCTTTGACGCCGGTATCCTCGACCACCTGCCGGACGAAGTGGATTAGATTGCGGACGCCATACGGCATCGCGTGCCCGCAGGTGTCACAGACAACAATCCGTTTAGCGCCCGCTTCAATCGCCGCAGTGTACAGGGTGCGGATATCCTCCGGACGCGCCCGTGTGGTGTCCTCGGTGACATACATCATGCTGAGACCGTTTTGCACGCCATACTCGACCGCATCGACACTCAATTTGCGGATATGATCAATCGTCCACTCTTCGGCATACTGGCGAATGGGGGAGGAGCCGATGAACGATGCACACTCGTTGTCCATGCCGGTCTTCTGCACGATATCGACTAATGGTGTGATGTCGGCCTTGACCGTGCGGCAGGCGCAATTGGGATAGAGCCCCAGCTTCTGGTCGCTAATTTCCTTGGCCATGCGCGTAATATCGGCGCGCGCGCGGGGGCCGGCGCCGGGGAGGCCGAGATTAACGGAATTGATTCCCAGGCCGGACATCAAATGCAGTAATCGGAGTTTCTTGTCGATATGCGGATCGGTCACCGACGGATTCTGTAATCCATCGCGCAGCGTTTCATCGTTCAGTTCGACCGGTTTATCCGTGAGGATGACCTCGGCATCATGACGGTTCCAGTCGTAGATCAGATCTTGTTCAGATGGGACACCCATTACCATTCCTCCCTCGCGTTGTTCCACCGTACGGCAGTGGTCCATGACAGATACGGCGTGGCCGAGCCACGCCGTATTGTACAACCGCCGCCTGCGGTGTATGGAGAGAAAATATCAGGTTTGGTGACGCCGGGTCAACCGTGTTTGGTGATATGCCGTGCAATCACCAGGCGCTGAATCTCCGAGGTGCCCTCGAATAATTCGGTCAGCCGCGCTTCACGGTAGAGCCGCTCGACTTCGTACTCACGCAGGTAGCCATAGCCGCCGAGAATCTGGATCGCTCGGTGCGCTGCGAATGTTGCGGTTTCCGACCCGACGAGTTTCGCCGTCGCCGCATCGGCCACGTAGTCGAGCCCATTGTCCTTGCGCCAGCACGCGTTATAGACGAGCCAGCGGGCCGCTTCGATCCGGCAGTGCATGTCGGCAATGTGGCTCTGCACCATTTGGAACGAGGCGATCGGTTGCCCGAACTGCTTGCGTTCTTTGGCGTATTTGACCGCCAATTCAAACGCCCGGACCGCCATACCCAGGGCGCTCGCGCCGACTGAAATCCGCCCCGAGTTCAACGATTCCATCGCCACCTTGAAGCCGAGACCCTTCTTGTACAAGACGTTCTCGACCGGCACGCGGACATCGTCTAAGATAATCTCGGTGGTCGGCGAGGCGTGGAAACCCATCTTTTCTTCAATATGGCCGATCGAAAAGCCGGGCATGTCCTTCTCGACAATGAACGCTGAGATCGACCGTGGCCCCGGACGTTTGTCAGTGCGCGCCATGACGATGATGTAATCGGCAAATGCGCCATTGGTGACGAAGATCTTGTTGCCGTGCAGGATGTAATCGTCACCGTCCTTCTCCGCCATCGCCTGAATCCCGGCGGCATCGGAACCGGCCGACGGTTCCGACAATGAAAACGCGCCGAACTTCTCGCCCGAGCAAATCGGCGGGAGGTACTTCTTCTTTTGTTCTTCGGTGCCAAAGGTCAACACCGGGTATCCGAACAGCGAGTTGTGTGCGCCGACAATTGTTGCGTGCGACGCACATCCGCGCCCGAATTCCTCCGAGATGACCGCGTAGGCAATCGTATCCAAACCGGTGCCGCCGTACTCCTCGGGAATGATCACCCCCAGGAAACCGGCTTCACCCATTTCACGCGCCAGATTGAGATCCATCTTGCCGGTGCGGTCGAATTCATCCGCACGCGGCAGGACTTTCTTGTCGACAAATTCCCGTGCGACCTGGCGTATCGATTGATGTTCTTCAGACAGCGCAAAGTCCATCGCTGTGTTCTCCTCGCTGCGGGTCCGTTGATCCGGACTTACTGCCCCTTAAATTCCGGTTTGCGCTTTTCCAGAAATGCCGCACACCCTTCGGTCTTGTCGTCGGTGGCGCAGATCACGCCGAACTGTGTGTACTCGTATTCAAGCGCACTCTTCAAATCGACATTCATGCCCAGATTAAC
>WJJR01000389.1 GCA_014729565.1 Candidatus Zixiibacteriota bacterium
ACAATGTAATTGCCGATCTGGCGATGATGATTCGTCCGACGCTCGTGATCGGTGATGCGACACGCATCCTGATGCGCAACGGTCCCACCGGCGGCTCACCGTCTGATGTCGCGCCGGGCAACACGATTATCGCCTCGCCTGATGCGGTGGCGGTCGATGCGCTCGGTCTGACGATGCTTGATCGAACCATGGACGATTGCCCACACATTCAGCTCGCCGCCGACCGTGGTATTGGCATCGCCGATCTCGGGCGATTGCGCACCGAGGAGATGAACCTCTGATGCAACGGGTACGCGGCATTTACCAGACCGTGTTCTTTGCGCTGTTCATCTTTCTGTTGGTGATGACCGCATATGACCGCATGGCCGGTTATCCCGTACGTTTGTTTCTCGATTCGGATCCGTTGGTGGCGATATCAACGGCGCTGTCGACCGGGACATTGTACCGCGCCCTCTGGCTGGCCATTCCTATCGTCGTTCTTACGATCTTTCTGGGTCGTTTCTACTGCGGCTGGTTGTGTCCGTTGGGAACCGCGCAGGATTGGACGGCGAAACTTCGCAAATCGACACTGAAGCGGGATATGAAAATCAATCGGTATCGCAAGATCTACCGATTGAAGTACCTGATCCTGATGGCCTTTCTGGTCATGGCTGTCTTTGGCATTCTGCAAATCGGTCTGCTCGATCCGATTGTGTTGATGACCCGCGCACTGACCACATCGGTGTTTCCGGCCATCGATGCCGGGTCCGGTTTGCTGTTTGTCGGGCCGCGTGGATTTGAACTGGGATGGATCGCCGTTGTGCTGCTGTTGGCCATTCTGGTTGCGGCCTATATCCGTCCGCGGCTGTGGTGCAAGTTGTTGTGTCCGTTGGGGGCACTGTTGGGATTGTTGTCACGGTGGTCGATCTTCCATATTCGCCGTACGCAGCCAACGTGCACCGATTGCGAACTCTGCACCGCCCAATGCCAGGCCGGCGCCGATCCTGATCGGCAGTTGCGCAAGTCGGAATGCATGCTCCTGTTTAACTGTCTGGAAACATGTCCGCCCGATGCGCTGACCTTCGGGAGGACCGGCAACAAGGAGGATATCAGCGAGCCGGTTGCGTTGCCCTCGATCACGCGACGCGAAGTCGTGGGCGGTCTACTCGCAGGTCTGACGGTGCCATTGTTCCTGCGCACACCGATAACGTCAGCCGATGCGCCGCGCGCGCAGCTGATTCGTCCTCCCGGCTCACAACCGGAGGACGAGTTCCTCGCCCGGTGCATCAAGTGCGAAGAGTGCATGCATGTCTGCCCCACCAATGTGCTGCAACCGGCGATGACCGAGGGCGGCTTCGAAGGATTCTGGACACCAATACTCAACAATCGCATCGGCTATTGTGAACTGAATTGTGTGCTGTGCAGTGAAGTCTGCCCGACCGGTGCCATTGAGAAGATCACGCTCGACCGCAAGCTGGGACGTGGGGAATACGCAGGTGATCCGATCGTTTTGGGAACTGCTTTTTTTGATCGCGGACGGTGCCTGCCGTGGGCAATGAATCGCCCGTGCGTGGTCTGCCAGGAAGTTTGCCCGACCTCGCCAAAAGCAATCGAGACCGATGAGGTCGTCGTTCAGGAGGGCAACCGGACCATAACATTGAAACAACCGCGGGTGGTGCCGGAGTTGTGCATCGGTTGCGGTATTTGTGAGCACGAGTGTCCGGTTGTGGACAAGCGTGCGGTTTATGTAACTTCCGTTGGCGAAAGCCGTTCAAGAAAGAATCAGATGCTTTTGGATACAGAGCAGCCAGGCAGGAGGACGTCATGAGACGCCGGGATTTCATCGGTCATCTTAGTATCGGAGCGGGCGCGGTATTCACCACCGGGATTGCTGGTTGCCAGGCCTCCGAATCCGATTCAACCAAGCAGATTGCCGAGGGTGTTGATACGTCACAGACAACACCAGAGACGCAGGCAGGACTGATCAAGAAGTATACCACCATCGGGGAGACCGATTTGCGCATGTCGGATATCTCGATGGGTTGCGGTGCCCTGGACAATCCGTATGTGGTGGATCGTGCGCTTGACGTCGGCATCAACTACTTCGACACCGCCCCCGATTATGGTGGCGGCGGCTCGGAGTTGACATTGGGACGGGTATTGGCCGATTCCAGCAAACGTCAGAAGGCGATTGTCACCACCAAGATTTGTGAAAAGGGACCGTACGGTGTGCATCTCGATGCAGGCGTACCCGAAGCGGAGGTCATCGCCGCGGTTGAAGGGACACTGAAACGCATTCAAAGTGATTATGTCGACTTTCTGCTGGTGCATGCGATCGGTGAACGTGAAAACGACCGAGCGCGGCTGCTTGACTCCAATATGTTGTCGGCCACGTCGAAGTTGATTGAACAGGGGAAGGTCCGCTATCTGGGAGTCTCCTCGCACGGCCCCAACAACTTTGCCGACCTGTTGATCACCGCAATCGAATCGGGCCACTTTGCAATGATCATGCCGGCGTTCAACTTTATGGATCACCCGCGCCTGACCGAGGTGCTCAAAAAGGCGAAAGAACACGACGTCGGTGTCGTTGCGATGAAGACAATGGCGGGCGCGCGGGAGGAAGACCTCTCCAAGTTTCAAACAGGCGAGACGTCGCTTGCCGAAGCGGCCTTTAAGTGGGTGTTCACACATCCGGAGGTGAACGGTCTTGTTGTTACGATGAGGAACACGTCGCAGGTGGAGGAGTATGCGTCGGCATCGGGCAAACGTTTCTCATCGGTCGACAAAGAGGTGTTGGACGCCTATGCAACATCGGTCTGGTCAAGCTACTGCCGGACCGGCTGCGGCGACTGTCAGGCGCAGTGTCCGCACGGCGTGTCGATAGCCGACATTCTGCGTTATGACATGTATTTTGCGTCGTACGGTGAGCATCTGAAAGCGCTGAAGGAATATCGCAAACTGCCGCACGCGCAGCGTCCGTACGCGTGTGTCAACTGCGACGGGCCGTGCACGTCGGGATGTCAGTTCAATCTGCCGGTGCGCGACCGTTTACTGGAAGCGTCACAGCGATTGGAGCTGGCCTAAGGTCGACTGATCATTCGGTGCTACGGATACTGCTTGCGGCCGGTACAACTTGCCGTTCGACCCATTCGATAACGGTATCGATCAGCAATGGCGATCGTCGCCTGAGCGTTGACGTATCGAATCGGTATCCCTGACCGTTTAAGACGAAACCTCCGTGATGTGTGTCGGGAATGATGGCGATGGCGTAATTCCCATTTCCGGCCGAGTGGAGTGATTGGTGAAAATGCCCTGGTGATGAGGGCGAGGATGAATGATCAAATTCGAAAAAGACACCCAACGTGGGGACGGCTGCGATGCGACCATACACGCGTTCCGGCGGCCATTCAGCCTGATACCGCCCAATCTCACGTACACCGTCCTCCCGGGTGTAGGGGATCGAATACCGGTTACTGAGATACTGATACCAATCCGTATCGCGCACGCGTTCGATCTCAGCCTGATACTTGTTCCAACTGACTCTTCCTTCAGCCACTCCGAAATGCAGGTTTACAAGATGTCGTCCGTCCGCGACATCCGCATCAGAGAAGCCCTCCCGCATCAAGCGTGAGATAAACATATGAGACGCCTGCTCAAATCCCGGTGACGCGTCACCGGCGATGTTCACGTAAAAAGCCAATTCAGGTATCGAACCGGCAACAAATGCACCCGTCAAACCGCCACCACTCCAACCAATAATGCCGATCCGCGCCGCATCGATTTCAGCACGAGTTTGCAAGAACCGAATGGCCGCTTCGACATCGCCGGCATAGGTTTGCTGCTGGTCCTGATAACCGCCGGAGACAGCCTCTCCCGTGGACAGGCCACCGGCACTGTTCCGTTGATCATAGTAGAGCACTGCGAGATCTCGCGAATGCAGCCACATTCCGACATCCCAAAGATCGGTACGGTCGGCCTGCGGAATTACAACCACTGCCGGATGCGGACCGTCACCGTCGGGACATACGAGTGTGCCGTGCAGCGACGCCTGTGTGCCATTTGCGAATTGGACTTCTTCGCTCTGTCCGGGTGAGCGTCGTGCAATGTGATAGCTATCGGCGCCATCAATCCAGGTCAGGCTGTCGACCTGGCCCGACGCATCTGTGTGGAATTTAATTCGGCCTTCGGTGAGATCGGTCACGTTACGCGTTGGACTATAACGGAATTCGTTCTCGGTGTCTGTATTATCCATGAATCGCATATCACCGGTTGTCAGCCGTTCGAAGTAGATGATATCAGCTCTGGCAATCAGCCCGATGATGATGGGCTCGTGGGCAGTTTCGTAGAGCCCGGCAAAGTGTTGGTGAGACTCATAGAATGCCCGCGGCCCACTGTCGGCGTGAGCTTCATGGTATATGTCAGACATCAGAGCATGACATGCGACTGATAGAATGAGGACCGTCAGATATTTGATCACAGAGACCTCGCTTAAAACGTAACGTGTAATCTCTCCTGCACAATGCTCTCGACATGATCCCACGTGCAGAACGGCGGATGTCCTAAATCACGAATCAACAATGAAAATGTTTCACGCGTTTCTTAGGCAATCAGCGTGGATCAGACCCAGCCAGCCTTCTACCTCTCATACAACACCGCACAGTCCTCGTGGCGGGTGCCCTGTTCATCGGTGACGGAGTACCGGGCCGGACCCCACATTGACACCCCGGCATAGCGGCCGTCTTTCGCGAGCAGATAGAACTTCAGTCCGAAATTGGGTGAGCCATCGTCTCGCAAGAGACGCTTCTCAGTTGTGTGTGCGACCACACGCCGCAGAATCTCAATGCCGGCATCCTTCGGCGACATCCCGTTGCGCATCAACTCCACCGCGGCAAAGCTGCACAGGTTTTGCAGATTCGCCTCACCGCGTCCCGTGCTGCCGCATGATCCGATCGCGTTGTCGACATACAACCCCGCGCCGATGATGGGTGAATCGCCAACCCGTCCCGGAATCTTGAACGACAGTCCGCTGGTCGTCGTGACACACGACATATCGCCGGCGGAATTGATCCCGGCACAATGAATCGTTCCCGTGGGACGATTGAAGAACTCGGCGACATCCGCATCGAGCACACTGTCGGGCGGCGTAAGCCAGTCGTCGCGTTCGGAGAGCGTCTGTTTCCAATACAGCCAAATGCCGCGCGCCTTGGCCGTCAGCAAATCCTCCTCGGTGAACCCATGCGCGCGTGCAAAGCGAAGTGCACCCTCACCGACCAATAGCACGTGGTCCGTTTGCTCCATTACCAGTTTGGCGACCTTGGAGGGATTGCGGATGTTTTGCAGCGAAGCGACCGCTCCGGCACGATGCGTGGGGCCGTGCATGACCGCCGCATCGAGCTCGACAACACCATCCTCGTTCGGCAAGCCACCCAGCCCGACCGACGTGTCCTCCGGATCATCTTCGACAATGTTCACCCCCGCAATGACGGCATCGAGCGGATCGCGACCGGCTGTGATCATCTCGTAGGCGGTACGTGTTGCCTCCTGTCCGTTGGCTGAGGAGACGACACGCACAGGACGTGTGCCTGTACTCGCATCAGAAACCGGCTGCGCGTAGCCCTCTGATTTGCTCAATAACGGCAGACCAACAACAGCGGCGCCCGCCGTGCTTAGGAAACGGCGTCGTGATAGTGTTGACATAAGGACCCTCCGTGTTTGGAGGAAGGGTACGGTCAACACATCACTGTGCGCAATGTTTGTTCAGGGGCACAGGTACTGACTCGCCGGAGGGCCGACGTCGTCGTGCTGCCTGCGAAGGTGCGAGAGAGCGACGCGTGTGGATCAGTCGACGAAATAGCTGGCGGCAGCGCTGGCGATGGTCTCGGGGTTCAGAGCTCGCGATGTTCCCCGGTAGTCAGAGGCATCGGCAATCGCTTCAACCAAATCACGCGGATGACAGCCGCGCATGGGGCGCTGCGGGTTCGTGAAGTATTCACTGACGAGGTAGTCAATCGACGATTCATCGAATGACACATTGTTGCGTTCGCACTCCCGTCTCAGGATCGTCTTGAACGATTCCACAGTCGGGCCGGGGATTTCGATTTTGTAGCGAATGCGCCGCAGGAACGCCTCATCGGCGAGTTCGACCGGGTCCTTGTTCGACAGGAACAACGGCATGACGTCGAACGGCACTTCAAACCGTGCGCCGTTGCTCAACGAGAGCGTATCGATTCCCTGTTCGAGGGGAACGATCCAGCGATTGAGCAGATACGCCGCATCGAGACGTTGCCGTCCAAAATCATCGATGACCAGCAGTCCGCCGTTGGCCTTCATTTGAATTGGCGCTTCATAGGTCTTACTGACTTCGTCGCGAATCAATCTGGAACGCGATGTAATCTCCAACTTCTGTTTCCGTTTCCCGCAATCGCCCGGCCGCCAGCTCGAGTGCGCCGTCGGCGCGCAGCACGGGGCGTGAGAGACGTCGCGGCTTCAGCGCATGATGCACGTGGAGAATGCGTCCGTGTTTGTCGGGGAAAGCGACGTCGATGGGGAATTTCATACCGAAGGTGTGAATCCACTCGCACGGCGTAATGTACATCCCCTCATTGGCTGACATCTCCGTTCGGCCGAGCAGACCCTTACGTCGCTCGGCACTCGTTCCGGCCCAGCGGACCTTGTCGGCGATCACGCGATTGCCCTTGCTTGTGTTGATGACGATCATGTCCGGAACAAGACCGATTCCCGCTCGAATATCCGCGCTGTGACGAACAACATGAAGGCGCCGTACACGGCTGTTGTTGCGAAGACGGTAAGGATCAACGGGATGTCGTGCGTGCCGAGCAACACGGCTTTCATGGCCAGGCACAGATTGATCACCGGGACGACAGCCAACCCCCAGGTCAAGTTGATTCCGGGAATAAAGGTGATCATCGCGGGGAGGATCACCAGGAGCAGGAGAGGCGTCACGTAGCTTTGGCCTTCTTTGAACGACCGCGCGGAGATTGATACAGCCACGAGCATGGACGCGAACAGCATGGCGGTGGGGATCATCAGCAGGGCGATCCACACCACGGTCTCCGTTGTAAGCGAGAACGGCAATTCGCCCTCACCGGTCGAGAACGCGGCACCGCCGATTGACGAGAAAACGGTCATCGACCCAGTGGCCAGAATCATGCTCACCAGTCCCGCAAGAAACACCGTCAGGAATTTCCCAATGGCGATCTCCGAGCGACTGACCGGCGCCATCAGCAGTGTTTCCAATGTTTGGCGTTCCTTCTCGCCGGCGGTGATGTCGAGTGCGGGGTACATGCCGCCGCTCATGGTCAGGATGATGAGGAAGTACGGAAGGAACAGCGCCAGGATCTTTCCGGATTTCTTCTGTTTGGGCGCGACGTCGTGTGACGACCATGCGATCGGCGTCAGAACGTTGCGGTCGACTCCCAAGTCCGACAATGTCATAATGACGAGCGAATCACGCACACCTTCGAGCCAGGTCTCGATGTGATCTCCGGTGATGTCCGACGGCAGGTCTTCCTGGTCCGCATAGATGCGAACAGAAACACTATCACCATCGTCCGGCGCTTCCACAACCGCACGCACCCACTCGTTCGCGATCAGTTCGTAGTAGACACGTTCTCTGATCGAATCGGGGATGCGTTCGAAGACGCCGTCGGCGAGTTGCGTGATGATGCGATTGTCGAAGGATGCTTCATCGACGTCCAACGCTCGGAGTAAACGTCGG
>WJJR01000045.1 GCA_014729565.1 Candidatus Zixiibacteriota bacterium
ATTACTTGAGACGGCGCGGATTTCAGAAAGACATCGCCGAAGCGATTCACGATGCGATCATCACCTACCGGAGCAAAGTCACCACCGGGCCGGTGACCCTGGGGGAGTAACGTCACTGTGAAAGAGCGACCGATCGGTGTATTTGATTCGGGTGTGGGCGGACTGACCGTTGTCCACGCCCTGCGCGAAGCGTGCCCGCATGAGTCGATTGTCTATTTCGGCGATACCGGACGGTACCCGTATGGTGTGCGGTCGAAGCGCGTGATCGTCGAGTTCAGCCGTCAATTGGCGCTCTTCCTCGAACGCGAGCAGTGCAAGTTCTTAATCATCGCGTGTAATACGGCGTCGGCACTTGCGATTGACGAAACCCGTCAGACGGTCGACGTTGAGGTCATCGGTGTGATCGAACCCGGTGCACTCGGAGCCGTACAGGCCACACGCAACAACCATATTGGTGTCATCGGCACCGAAGCGACCATCAATTCATCGTCGTACGTGTCGGCCATTCATGCTCTCAAACCCGACGCGCAGGTCACCGCTCTTGCTTGTCCCCTGTTTGTCGCCCTCGCCGAGGAAGGGTATTCGGGCAAGGAGGCCACCCGACTCGTGGCCGAAGAGTATCTGGCGCCTCTGCGTGATGCGGGGGTCGATACACTCGTTCTCGGCTGCACGCACTATCCCCTGCTCAAATCCGACATCGCCGAGGTCATGGGACCGAATGTCACATTGATCGATTCGGCAACTGAGGTGGCCCGTGTTGTCGGCGATCGCTTGCGTTTGCGCAATCATCACAGCGAAACACACGAGACAACATCCTATCGCTACTTCGTGTCGGACACACCGGAGAAGTTTGCGCGTGTCGGCAAGCGATTCCTGGGGCATGATGTTGCACCGGTAACGCTCATCGATCTGGAAGACCTTCACCATTTACACGATACCACCATCAGCAAACAGTAGACTGACAACACATGACACATCCCACACGCATCATCCTGGCCACCAACAACCCACACAAAGTGTCGGAAATCCGCGCGATTCTCGCTGATGCACCATTCGAAGTGCTCGATGCATCCGCCATCGACTCACCTCCCGACCCGGATGAAACCGGATCGACACTGGAGGAGAACGCGATCATCAAGGCAAAAGCGTTTTATGAAGCTTCCGGCCTCTGGTCGTTGGCCGATGACTCCGGCTTGGAGATCGATTCTTTAGGCGGAGATCCGGGTGTGCATTCAGCCCGCTACGCCGGTCCGGGCTGCACCTTCGCGGACAACAACAGCAAAGTGCTCAAACTGATGGACGGCGTCCCGGACCATCGTCGCACCGCCCGTTTTCGCTGTGTGGCAGCGTTGGTCACCGGTCCCGACGATGTCCGGATCTTCGAGGGCGCAGTCGAGGGCATCATCACGACCGAAACCCGCGGCACCGAGGGGTTCGGCTACGACCCGATCTTCTACGCATCCGAATTGGGACATACTTTCGCCGAAGCCTCGGCCGAGGAGAAAAACCGGATCTCGCATCGCGGCCGTGCCTTTCGGGCAGCGGGAGACTACTTGCGAGGATTGAAACCGGCATGAAAGAACGATAACGGACTGGGGTGGCCCACCCTAAGTGCACGACGACGAAGGAGTCGTCACTCAGGGTGGGTTGACCCGGGTCAATCAGACCGTACATCACCGCCGACTTCCATGAAAATCCTTCCATTATCACGGTCGATAATCGTATCGTAGGACGGCCTCGGGGTGTGGCGCAGCCTGGTAGCGCACTTGGTTTGGGACCAAGATGTCGGAGGTTCAAATCCTCTCACCCCGATTGTTGTCCCTGTGGGACAAAAATGGAGCAAGTGGATCAGGTGAGCAGGTGAGCAGGTGAACCTGCAGTAATGGAGGCGGGATGGCCTTCATGTTCGAGAAGCTGGAGGTCTATCAGAGAGCCCTCGAACTCGCTGATCAGATCATAGCTCTCGGAAGCAAGTTTCCTCGGGAATTCCGATTTCCGGCTGATCAATTAAGTCGTGCCTCGGTCTCCATTAAGGAGATCGACGGAACTTCTTTATCATCGCGCGCGGTTCTTCTCAAGAGTGTATCCCGTTGCTCGAAATCGCGCGAAAAAGGTCTCTCGTCAATCACCAACAACTCGAACTGTTCAAATCGGAATTGGAAACCATAGCGAAAATGCTGAGTGGATTGATCAAGGGGATCGAGAATCGACGATGCGAGTTGCTCACCTGTTCCCCTGCTCAGCTGCTCACCTGCTCCAAAAGGGGGGTTTATGAACCGAATTCGCACCACGAACATTCTGACACTGATCGCGATGCTGGCGCTGTTGGCGCTGGTTGGCTGTGAGGGTGAGGCCGGGCCCGCGGGACCGGCGGGACCAGAAGGGCCTCAGGGGCCCGAAGGGCCACAGGGTCCTCCGGGGGAGGTCAGCCGAACCGTGATGAGCGGGACCGTACCGGATGAGGCGTTCGACCACTTCGTCTCAATTCCGGAATTGGATATCGAAGATCCGCCGCTGGTCAGTGTGTTTGTGCAATTGACCAATGTCGAGTACGATGAGCTGCCGATCTACTGGGGCGACTTCTCCACTCAACCCCTGTGGGCATCGATTCAGGATGGCGGTGTCACGTTGTACAATTGCCAGGCCTTGCCGTATATCATTGTGATCCTGGAGTAACGCACTGTGTGCGTCTTGCCGCCCCCGTAGCTCATTTGGATAGAGCAGCGGCCTTCTAAGCCGCTGGTAGCAGGTTCGAATCCTGCCGGGGGTGTATTCAATTGTCTCATTCTCCTGACACCCAATAACACTCAATGCGGGTATATGGCGGCTGACGATAGA
>WJJR01000390.1 GCA_014729565.1 Candidatus Zixiibacteriota bacterium
CGAACCAGGACACCTGCATCAACTTCAAACCCACCGTCGAATTGGGCGACAAAGTCGAGGCCGGACAGATCCTCGCCGACGGTCCCGCGGTCGAAAAAGGCGAGCTGGCGCTGGGAGCGAATGTGCTCGTGGCGTTCATGCCCTGGCGCGGGTTCAATTTCGAGGACGCGATCATTGTGTCGGAGCGCCTCATCCACGAAGACATCTTCACCTCAATTCATATCGAACAGTTTGAATTGCAGGTGCGTGATACAAAACGCGGCTCCGAGGAAATCACCCGTGAAATCCCCAACGTCTCTGAAGAAGTGCTGATGAACCTCGACGATCAGGGTGTTGTGCGGGTGGGTGCCGAAGTTGAAGCCGGTGACATCCTCGTTGGTAAAGTCACGCCGAAAGGCGAAACCGAGCTGTCGCCGGAAGAACGCCTCCTGCGCGCGATCTTCGGTGAAAAGGCCGGCGATGTGAAAGATGCATCACTCAAAGCGCCGCCGGGAATGAAGGGCGTCGTGATCAATACCCGCGTCTTCTCGCGCAAAGAGCGGACCGATGCCGCCAAGAAGCAGGAGAAGCTGGAAATCACCGGTTTGAAGCGGCGCTTCGGCAAGGAAATGGATGCCATCCGCAAGCTGCGGAATCAGCGCCTGACCGAGTTCCTCGACGGACAGCCGACGATGACCATTCGGTCGAAAGAAGACGATTCGGTTGTGCTCAAGGCGGGATACAAATACAAAGACGACACCTTTGAGACTATCGACGTCGCCAACTGTGAAGCACCCGACGGCTGGACCGACGACGCGCGGTTGAATCGCCGTGTGGAGAAAGTGGTCGAGGAGTCGGATACACTGCTCACTCGCCTTCAGGACCAGTTGAACATCGAAATCGAAAAGGTGATTCGTGGCGCCGAACTGTCGCCGGGTGTGAAGCAGCTTGTGAAGGTGGCGATTGCCGTTAAACGCAAACTGTCGGTCGGTGACAAGATGGCGGGACGTCACGGCAACAAAGGTGTCGTGTCGAAGATCGTTCCCGTTGAAGACATGCCGTATCTCAGCGATGGCACCACCGTCGATTTGATTCTGAATCCACTGGGCGTGCCGTCCCGTATGAACGTCGGGCAGATTCTCGAAACACATCTGGGGTGGGCGGCCCACACGCTGGGCTTCAAAGTGTCTTGCCCGGTCTTCGATGGCGCCCGGCTCGACGACATCCGCAAGGTTCTCGATGAGGCCAAGCTTCCGAACTCGGGCAAAACCCAATTGTTCGATGGTGTCACCGGCGATCCGTTTGGTGATGAAGTCACGGTCGGTGTGATCTATATGATGAAGTTGTCCCACCTCGTGGATGACAAGATCCACGCCCGTTCGATCGGACCGTACTCGCTGGTCACCCAGCAGCCGCTGGGCGGTAAAGCGCAGTTCGGCGGTCAGCGGTTTGGGGAGATGGAAGTGTGGGCGCTGGAGGCCTACGGCGCGGCGTACACGCTTCAGGAAATGTTGACGGTGAAGTCGGATGACGTGTCCGGACGGTCGCGCATTTACGAATCGATCGTAAAGGGCGAGAATCCGCCGGAACCGGGCATCCCGGAATCGTTCAACGTGATGGTGAAGGAATTGCAGGGGTTGGGTCTGGATATCGAACTGCTCGAAAAGACGTCCTCGAGCTAAGGTTCGACAACCCATGAATATGTCAGACCAAGGATACCGGCGCGGTACGGGACAGACACCCTGAGGCAGGGAGGAACTAGTGGCTTTTCCAGCTCGCAATCAAAAACGGCCTTCCGACTTTTCGGCCATTCGCATTCAGTTGGCCTCACCGGATACGATCCGTTCGTGGTCGTACGGCGAAGTGACGAAGCCGGAAACGATCAACTATCGATCGTTCAAACCCGAGCGCGATGGTCTGTTCTGCGAACGCATTTTCGGGCCCGTTAAGGACTGGGAATGCAATTGCGGAAAGTACAAGCGCATTCGTTTCCGCGGTATCGTCTGCGATCGTTGCGGTGTCGAGGTGACCCAGTCGAAGGTGCGCCGCGAGCGTATGGGGCACATCGAACTGGCCGTGCCCGTGACGCACATCTGGTTCGTCAAGTCGTCGCCGTCGCGTATCGGTTACCTGCTCGATATGTCGATCCGCGATCTCGAACGCGTGATCTATTACGAGCGGTACGTGATGATCGATCCGGGCGAGACCGAATACAAGGAAGCCGATCTCCTGGAAGAAGAAGAGTATATCGACCTTGTGGAACAGGGGAAAGAGTTCCGCGCCGGGATGGGGGCGCCCGCGATTGCCGAGATCCTCAATCACATCGACATCGAGGAGTTGTCGCTGTCGTTGCGTGCGCAGGTGAAAGTCGAGACCTCCGCCCAGCGCAAGCAGGACAGCCTCAAACGTCTGCGTGTAATCGAGTCGTTCCGCCAGTCGCCGAACAGCCCGGAATGGATGATTATGAAGGTCCTTCCGGTGATCCCGCCCGACCTGCGCCCGCTGGTGCCCTTGGAAGGCGGACGGTTCGCCACGTCTGATTTGAACGACCTGTACCGTCGCGTGATCAACCGCAACAACCGTCTGAAAAAGCTGATCGATATCAAGGCGCCCGACGTCATTTTGCGCAATGAGAAGCGCATGTTGCAGGAGGCGGTCGACGCTCTCCTCGATAACGGTCGCCGCACACAGGCGGTCCGTGGCGATTCGCGCCGTCCGCTGAAGTCCCTGTCCGACTTGCTCAAGGGCAAGCAGGGACGCTTCCGGCAGAACCTGCTCGGCAAGCGTGTCGACTATTCCGGCCGGTCCGTGATCGTCGTCGGCCCCGAGTTGAAATTGCATCAATGCGGTCTGCCGAAGAATATGGCGCTCGAACTCTTCAAGCCGTTCATCATCATGAAGCTCGAAGAGAAGGGGTATGTCCAGACCGTCAAGTCGGCGAAACGTCTCGTCGAGCGTGAGCGACCCGAAGTCTGGGACATCCTCGAAGAGATCATTAATGAGCATCCGGTGATGCTCAACCGCGCGCCGACACTGCACCGTCTGGGCATCCAGGCGTTCTATCCGGTGCTCGTGGAAGGTAAGGCGATTCGTCTGCATCCCCTCGTGTGTGCGGCGTTCAACGCCGACTTCGATGGCGACCAGATGGCCGTGCACGTGCCGCTGTCGTTTGAGGCGCAACTTGAGGCGCGGCTGTTGATGTTCTCGACGAACAATATTCTGTCGCCGTCATCCGGCCGTCCGATTGCCACACCATCGCAGGATATCGTATTGGGGTGTTACTACCTGACGAAAGACCGTACCGGCGCCAAGGGTGAAGGGATGCGGTTCACCTCGACCGACGAAGCGCTCATGGCCGAGAACTTCGGTGAGATCGATATGCACGCGCTGATCAAGATTCGCATCGGCGATGAGTTGGTCGAAACGACCTGCGGCCGCGTAATCTTCAACGAAATCCTGCCACCTGAGGTCGAGTTCTTCAACGAAATCGCTTCCAAGGGCAAATTGGAAGGATTGGTGTTGAAGACATTCCGCGCCGTCGGTCCGCACCGTGCCGCGGAGTTCCTCGATAAGTTGAAGAATCTCGGATTCCTCTACGCGACGCGTGCCGGCGCCACCGTCGGAATCGACGATATGCTCATTCCGCCGGAGAAACAGCAGTTGATCGAGGCCACGCAAAAAGAAGTGGCGCGGGTGCAGAAACAATATGAACGCGGTGTGATCACCAACGGTGAGCGCTACAACAAGGTCATCGACCTGTGGACACACACCACGAGCGAAATTTCCGAAGTGTTGTTCCAGCGTCTGCGCGATGACAAGCAGGGCTTCAATCCGGTTTATATGATGGCCGACTCCGGCGCGCGAGGTTCGAAAGAGCAGATTCGCCAGTTGGCCGGGATGCGTGGCTTGATGGCCAAGCCGCAGAAAAAGATCACCGGTCAGATCGGTGAAATCATCGAGTCGCCGATTCTCTCGAACTTCCGTGAGGGACTCTCGGTGATGGAGTACTTTATCTCGACACACGGCGCTCGCAAAGGTCTCGCCGACACGGCGCTCAAGACGGCCGATGCCGGTTACCTGACGCGACGTCTCGTCGACGTGGCGCAGGACGTGATCATCAACGAGTTCGACTGCGGCACCATTTTGGGATTGAATACCTCGGCACTGAAAGAAGGTGAAGAGGTCATCGAATCGCTCTCCGACCGTATTCTGGGTCGTGTCTCTCTTGAAGATGTGGTTGATCCGATCTCCGGGGACACAATGGTTGAAGCCGGTGAGCAAATCAGCGAAGCCCAGGCCGTGACGATCGAAGATGCCGGCATTGATTTGGTGCGAATCCGCTCGGTATTGACCTGTGAATCGCGCCAGGGTGTCTGTGCGAAGTGTTATGGACGTAACCTTGCCACCATGGACATGGTCGAATTGGGTGAGTCGGTGGGCGTCATCGCCGCCCAGTCGATCGGCGAGCCGGGCACGCAGTTGACACTGCGTACGTTCCATATCGGTGGTACGGCGGCGCGCATCGCCGAACAGTCACAGGTGCTCTCCAAGTCGGCCGGTACGGTCGTCTTCAAAGGTGTGAAATCGGTTGTGGGCCCGACGGGCAATCTCGTCGTGACCAATCGCGACGGTGAGTTGCAGATCGTCGATGATCAAAAGCGTGTTCGCGCACGATTCAATGTGCCGTACGCCTCAGAGATGATGGTCAAAGAGGGAGACAAGGTCGAACGGAACAACGTGCTGTTCGAGTGGGATCCGTACACGGCGACCATTCTCTCCGAAAAGCCGGGTGTGGTGCATTTCGAAGATATCATCGACGGCGTTACGCTGCGCGAGGAACTCGACGAGACGACGGGTCTGCGCCAGCGTGTGATTGTCGAGCCGCGGGAACGGCGTGATCGGACACCGCTGCCGCACCTGAAGATTTACGAAGCCAAGAACCGCAACAAGCTGGCCGCGTCGATTTCCATTCCGACCGGTGCGCACCTGGCGGTTCATGATGGTGAGACCGTTCAGGCGGGTTCGGTGCTCGTGAAGATTCCGCGCGAGATTTCCAAGACGCGCGACATCACGGGTGGTCTGCCGCGTGTGGCCGAGCTGTTCGAAGCCCGCAAGCCGCGCGACCCGGCGGTGGTGACGGAAATCGACGGGATTACCGAATTCGGCAAGATCGTGCGCGGCAACCAGCAGGTCATCGTGCACGGTGAAAACGAAGAGTCGAAGGAGTATTTGATTCCGCACGGTAAGCACATGATGGTGCACAACGGCGACCGTGTGCGCGCCGGCGACCGCCTCTGCGAAGGCGCCGTCGATCCCCACGACATTCTGCGCATTAAAGGCGCCAACGCCGTGCAGGAATACCTGGTGAACGAAATCCAGGAGGTGTACCGCCTCCAGGGTGTGAAGATCAACGATAAGCACATCGAGACCATCGTACGCCAAATGCTCCAGAAGGTGCGTGTGGACACGGTGGGCGACACGAACTTCCTCGAAGGCGAGGTGGTCGACAAGAACACCTTCCGCGACGAGAACGAATCGGTGCTGATGGAGGGCGGCGCGCCGGCGACATTCCAGCCGTTGCTGCTCGGTATCACCAAGGCATCGCTGACCACCGAATCGTTCTTCTCGGCGGCATCGTTCCAGGAGACCACCAAGGTGCTGACCGAGGCGGCCGTCTCAGGCAAGATCGACAACCTGAAGGGCCTGAAGGAAAACGTGATTATTGGACACCTGATTCCAGCCGGGACGGGTCTCGAGGGGTACCGTTCGATCGAGATTCCGGCAGAGGAAATGCCGGCCGAGGAGATTCAGGAAGAGGAGCCCGAAATCGGGATCTTCCAGGAGAACGTCTAACCGTGGCCGGTGGGGCCCCGTGAGGGACTTGATTTTCCTCACGCCGCCATATAAACTTGGCCACTTCTGATGGATGTATCAGTCAGTCATGTGAAGCGAGGTATCGTTGCCGACAATCAATCAGCTCATACGTAAGGGGCGCAAGCGGATCCTGGCAAAGTCCGGCACGCCCGCTCTAAAGGGGTCGCCGCAGAAACGGGGGGTCTGCACCCGCGTGTACACCTCCACGCCGAAGAAGCCCAATTCGGCCCTTCGGAAGGTTGCCCGTGTCCGCCTCACCAACCGGATGGACGTTACCGCGTATATCCCCGGTGAAGGCCACAACCTGCAGGAGCACTCCATCGTGCTCATTCGCGGTGGCCGAGTGAAAGATTTGCCGGGAGTCCGGTATCACATCGTGCGCGGGTCGCTGGACACCGCAGGCGTCTCGGACCGTCGGCAATCCCGATCCAAGTATGGCACCAAGCGGCCGAAGACCGCTTAGTACTGACCGGCGCTCTTAACACGAAGCGTCGACGGACGATATAGAGTAGGAGGGCGGATGCCCAGGCGGAAATCGATAGCCAAACGGGAAGTTCTTCCCGATCCGAAGTACAACGAAGTCGTGGTCACCCAGTTCATCAACGGACTGATGGCCCGTGGGAAGAAATCCGTGGCCGAGCACATCCTGTACGATGCGCTCGATATCCTCGAGAAGGACACGCAGCGTCCGGGACTCGAGACATTTAAGAAGGCGTTGGATAATGTGCGTCCGATTCTCGAAGTGAAATCGCGTCGCGTCGGTGGCGCCACCTATCAGGTGCCGGTGGAAGTCCGCCATGATCGCCGGACGGCATTGGCGATTCGCTGGCTCATCTCCTACGCCCGAGCGCGCAAAGAACATTCCATGGCCGAGAAACTGGCGGCGGAACTGAACGCGGCTTCCAAAAAGGAAGGCTCCTCAGTCAAGAAGCGGGAGGACACGCATCGGATGGCCGAAGCCAACAAGGCCTTCGCCCACTTCCGGTGGTAAGAGATCAGGTGGGCCGGATACGTCTCCGGCCGGAAGCGAGGACCGAAACATCGTTTGATCGTCCGCATGGTGCGGACAGATGTTCACGCTTCAGATCGACGTCATTGTAATCGTCGTCTGGCGCCAACAAATCGGCATGCAAGCAGTCACTACTCGCGCCCCATAGCTGAAGGAATCCGACCCGCCGGAGGACGGCGGTGGCGGTTCCCCGCTTGGGCGCACAAACAACCCAGCGGGGGTTTTTTGTGGCGAAAGAAGTCGACATAAGGAAGATCCGGAACATCGGTATTGCCGCTCACATCGACGCCGGCAAGACCACGACCACCGAGCGCATTCTCTATTACACCGGGAAGACGCATCGGATGGGCGAGGTGCACGATGGCGGCGCCACGATGGACTGGATGGAGCAGGAGAAGGAGCGCGGCATCACGATTACGTCGGCGGCGACCACCTGCGACTGGCAAGGCCACAAAATCAATATCATTGATACCCCCGGCCACGTCGACTTCACCGTCGAAGTGGAGCGGTCGTTGCGTGTGCTCGACGGTGTCGTGGCGCTGTTCTGTGCCGTGGGCGGTGTGGAACCGCAATCGGAAACCGTCTGGCGTCAGGCCGACAAATATCGCGTCCCGCGCATTGCCTACGTGAACAAGATGGATCGCGTCGGCGCGAACTTTCTCGAAGCCGTCCGCATGATGCGTGAACGTCTCGCGGCCAACGCGATTCCCATTCAGTTGCCGGCCGGCAGCGAAGAGTTGTTTACGGGCATTATCGACCTCGTCAACATGACGATGCGTGTCTATCACGATGAGACGCTGGGTGCGACGTTTGAAGACGTTGACATTCCGTCGTCCCTCCTCCCGGAGGCGAACAAGCACCGCGAAGCAATGCTGGAAGCACTGTCCGACTACGACGATCATCTCCTCGATAAATTCATTCACGAAGAGCCCATCGAACCGGATCACATCAAAGCTGCCGTGCGCAAGGCGACGATCGACACCAAGATCATGCCGGTGCTGTGCGGGTCATCGTTCAAGAACAAGGGCGTACAAAAGCTGCTCGATTCCGTGATCGACTTCCTCCCGTCGCCGTTCGATCTGCCACCAGTCGAGGGCCGTGCCATCGATGATGTCAACACAGTGATGATCCGCAAGCCCGACGTGAAGGAGCCGTTCTCGGCGCTGGCGTTCAAGATCATGACCGATCCATACGTCGGTCGCCTGACATACTTCCGTGTCTATTCGGGCAAGGTCAGTGTTGGCGATTCCGTCCTGAACGTGGCCACCGGCAAACGGGAGCGGGTCGGGCGAATCCTGGAAATGCACGCCAACAAGCGTGAAGAGTTGAAAGAAGCCAAGGTTGGCCAGATCCTCGCGGCGGTTGGTCTCAAGAATACTTCGACCGGGCACACCCTGTGTGACCAGAACAATCCGATTCAGCTCGAAATCATGCAGTTCCCGGAACCCGTCATCTCGGTCGCGATCGAACCAAAGACCAAGGCCGACCAGGACAAACTGACCTCGGCGCTGTCAAAGCTGGCCGAAGAGGACCCGACATTCCGCGTGCGGGTGGATGACGAGACCGGTCAGACCATTATCTCGGGCATGGGGGAACTCCACTTGGACATCCTCACCGACCGGATGATGCGCGAATTTAATGTCGTGGCGAATATTGGCCGGCCGCAGGTGTCTTATAAGGAGACGATTCGCGAAAAGGCTGAATCCAAGATCCGTTTCGTCCGCCAGACCGGCGGTAAAGGGCAGTTCGCCCTGGTCGAGACCACGCTCGAACCCTCGGAGCCGGGTGCCGGTTTCGTCTTCGAGAATAAGATCATCGGGGGCAATATCCCGAAGGAGTTCATTCCGGCCGTGGAGAAGGGCGCCCGTAACGCCATGGACAACGGCATTTTAGCTGGTTATCCCTTGGTGGACATCAAGATGACGCTGCTCGATGGGTCATATCACGAAGTCGACTCCTCGGACATGTCGTTCCAGATTGCCGGCTCGATGGCGCTTCAGGACGGCGCCAAGAAGGCCAAGCCCGTTCTGCTGGAGCCACACATGGATGTCGAAGTGGTTCTCCCGGATGAGTATCTGGGTGACGTTATTGGAGACTTAAACTCCCGCCGGGCTCGCATTCACGGTATCGGGGAGCGTTCTTCGGCACGGCTGGTATCGGCCTCGGTGCCGCTATCGGAGATGTTCGGCTATGCCACCAACCTGCGGTCGCTGACTCAGGGGCGGGCCACATATACGATGCAGTTCGCCCGGTACGAGCCGCTGCCCGAGAAGATGGCTGAAGAGCTGGCGGCCGGTGGGAGAGTGGGGACGAAACGTGGCTCGTGACGGTCTGGCGAAAATGGAGCAACTATTGAAAAATCGCTTGCGGGCGAGGAGTTTGACGATATATTGGGAACTCTTTTCGATTTTCGCGCCCTTAGGGGCGGGAAGTCGTTTTTTGTGTGAAAGATAAGGGGAGTTAGACCGTGGAGATCGGTCAGAAAATACGTATTCGACTGAAAGCTTACGACCATCGTGCGCTGGACAAGTCGACCCAGGAAATCGCTCGAACGGCTATGCGTACCGGTGCCCGTATTGTCGGGCCGATTCCCTTGCCGACCAAGCGCACCGTCTACACGGTGCTGCGGTCGCCGCACGTGGACAAGAAGTCCCGCGAGCAGTTCGAGACGCGGATTCACAAGCGCCTGATCGATATCATGGAATCCGGGCCACAGACCGTCGACGCGCTGATGAAGCTGGAGCTTCCGGCGGGTGTGGATGTGGAGATTAAGGTTTAATCTGATGCGCCAGTTATTCGGCTATAAGAAGGGCATGACACGCCTCTTTCTCGACGACGGCACGGCGTTGGCCGTGACCGCGATCGAGGTGAAGCCCTGCACGGTCGTTCAGGTGAAGACGTCGAAGACCGACGGTTACGATGCTGTGCAGTTGGGTTTCGGCGAAAAGCGGAAGAACCTGGTCAAGAAGCCGCAGCTTGGGCATTTCGGCGACTTGGAGCCGACGCGCTTTCTGCGCGAAGTGCGACTCAACGAGCCGTCGGAGCTGAAGCAAGGTGATCAATTGACAGTCGAGATATTCAAGCCGGGCGAGCGTGTGGACGCTTCCGGTCTGAGCAAGGGGTTGGGCTTTCAGGGTGGCGTTCGCCGTCATAAGTTCGGCGGCGGCTCCAAGACGCACGGCCAGTCAGACCGCTGGCGTGCTCCCGGCTCCGTGGGACAGAGTTCGTATCCGTCGCGTGTTTTCAAGGGTCTGCGCATGGCGGGTCGGATGGGTAACGAGAAGGTGACCGTTCGCAACCTCCGCATTGTCGGTGTTCGGCCGGAAGATAACCTCCTCTTTGTCGAGGGTGCAGTGCCGGGCAAGAACAACACCGTCATTTCCATCCGAGAGTCAAACAAGAGATAAATGGATGAACAGGGTGCTGTCGGCTGTAACCGGCCCCCGTCTGTGATTGTCTTATGTCATTAACCGTACCGCAATACGACGCCAAAGGTGCCATGACCGGATCGGTCGATTTGCCGGAGTCCTTGTTCGGCGGTGAACCGCATTCGGCGGTTTTGCACGCGTACGTGAAGATGTACCTGACCAACAAACGTCAGGGGACCGCGAAGACCAAGACGCGTGCCGAGGTCACCGGTGGCGGCGCCAAGCCGTGGCGCCAGAAGGGGACCGGACGCGCACGCGCCGGGTCGAACACCTCGCCGGTGTGGGTTGGCGGTGGTCGATCGTTTGGGCCGCGTCCGCGCAATCATCGCGAAAGGCTGCCCAAGAAGATGAAGTCGCTGGCACTACGGTCGGCGCTCGCGGTGAAAATGCAAAGCGGCGCCGTGCGCGTGTGGCAACGTGCCGAATTGGATCAGCCGAAAACGAAATCGGTCGCTCAGATCCTCGAGCAAATGGGCGTCGCCAAACGGCGCGTGTTATTCCTCGATGAGGGCCGTCTTCCCAATCTCGACAAATCATGTCGCAACATTGCCTGGTTCTCGCGCGCACGCGCGGATCTGGCGAACGCATACGAAATTATGCGCGCTGATGAATTGATTGTCTCCCCGGAAGGGTTGGCACGGATGACGGAGGTGTGGTCCTAATGCAGTACGACCCCCGACGAGTCTTGCTGCACGCGTTGACGACGGAAAAGAGTCTCAACTTGCGCGAGCGTGGTAATTGTGTCGCTTTCCGCGTGGCTCTCGACGCCGACAAGCTGCAGGTGCAGCGCGCGGTCGAGGAGATGTTCAACGTTAAGGTGACCAGTGTCCGGACGATGGTCGTGCGCGGTAAGAAGAAGCGCCTCGGCCGCTTCGAAGGGCGTCGTCCGTTTTGGAAGAAAGCTCTGGTGACCCTCCGGAAAGAGGATCACATCGAACTGTTTGAGAAGGTCTAGCTCCCATGGGTATGCGAACATTCAAACCGACCAGCGCAGGCATCCGTCATCGGATGATTCCGACGTTCGATGAAATCACATCGGACCAGCCGGAAAAGTCGTTGTTGGTGCCGCTGCGGAAGTCGGGTGGCCGCAACAACAAGGGTCGCGTGACGACGCGCCGCCGCGGCGGTGGTCACAAGCGTCATTACCGTTTGATCGATTTCAAGCGCGACAAACGTGAAGTGCCCGCCGAGGTGGCCAGCATCGAATACGATCCCAATCGCAGCGCTCGCATCGCCCTGTTGCATTACACGGATGGCGAGAAGCGCTATATCCTGGCGCCGAACGGATTGGTCGTTGGCCAGACGGTCGTTGCCAGCGAAAACGCCGACATTCGTGTGGGCAACGCGCTCCCATTGGCCAAAATGCCGCTGGGTATTGCGGTGCACAACGTGGAGCTGCGCAAGGGTAAGGGCGGTCAGATGGCGCGCAGCGCCGGATCGCAGGTGGTGATTGCCGCCAAAGAGGGAAACATGGCGCATCTGCGCTTGCCGTCGGGTGAAGTTCGCCTTGTGCGGCAGGAGTGCTTCGCCACCATCGGCCAGGTCGGTAATCTCGAGCACGAAAACGTGTCGTTGGGGAAGGCCGGTGCGTCACGCTGGCTCGGCCGTCGTCCGAAAGTGCGCGGCGTGGCCATGAACCCCGTCGACCATCCGATGGGTGGCGGTGAAGGGCGCTCGTCCGGCGGACGGCATCCCTGTTCACCGTGGGGCCAGAAGGCCAAAGGATTGAAAACACGGAAGTCGCGCAAGACGTCGACCAAGTGGATCGTCAAGCGGCGCGGCAAGAAATAACGTGAGAATGGCCCGGTTGCATTGATGCAATGACCGGGGATGAGGTGAGTGATTGTGGCACGAAGTCTGAAAAAAGGTCCGTATATCGACGAGAGTCTGCAGAGGCAGATCGAGTTGCTGAATAGTTCGGGTGATAAGCGCGTGGTGAAGACGTGGGCGCGCCGCTCGACGATTCCACCGGACTTCGTCGGCCACACCATCGCCATTCACAATGGGAACAAGTTTATCCCCGTCTATGTGACGGAAAACATGGTCGGGCACAAGTTGGGTGAGTTCGCGCCGACTCGGACGTTCCGGGGACACTCGGGACGCAAGACCGAGAAGTCGTCGGGTCCACAACATAAGTAGGTGAGTTCACGATGGAAGCCGTAGCACGAGCACGATACTTGCGCGGGTCCGCACGGAAGATGCGGCAGGTCGCGGGACTGGTGAAGGGGATGCCGGTTCGCACCGCCGAGCAGTACCTGCGTCACATGCCGAAGGCGGCCGCAGCGCCGCTGGCCAAAGTGATCAAATCGGCCACGGCGAACGCGCTGGCCGTCGGGGGCACCGGTCACCATAAGGCCGATGAGTTGGTCGTGGCGGATGTGCGTGTCGACGGTGGTCCGATTGCCCGACGGTTTCGCGCCGTGGGTATGGGACGGGCGTATCGCATTCGCAAGCGCTACTGCCACGTGCACGTGACCGTCTCCGATGGAGCGCCGGTGGCGAAGACGAAGAAGGGCGCCGTTAAGGGCGATCCGACAGCTCAGCCGGAGCCGTCGCCTGAAGAAAGTGCCGAAGAGTAGTTGATGGATTGCGCGCCACAGCGCGCAGGAGGTTTCGTTGGGTCAGAAGACAAATCCAGTTGGTTTCCGTGTCGGTGTGATCCGAGGGTGGTCCTCGAAGTGGTTTGCCGAGAGAAACTACGGCGATCTGCTCTATGAGGATCTGTCGATCAAGCGTTACATCAATCGCCGTCTGCAGAATGCCGGCATCGCCAAGCTGGAGATTATTCGTGCGCCGAAGCGCGTCACGGTCGACGTTCACACGTCGCGTCCCGGGATTGTGATCGGGCGCAAGGGCGCGGAAGTCGACAAGTTGCGCGAGGAATTGCAGCTTCTGACCAGCAAAGACATTACAATCAACATTATCGAAGTGAAGCAACCCGAAGTGCAGGCGCGCCTGGTAGCCGAATCGATTGCGCGCCAGTTGGAAGGTCGAATCTCGTTTCGTCGCGCCATGAAGAAGGCGCTGGGGTCGGCGATGAAGCTCGGCGCCCAGGGGATTCGCATCGAGTGCGGGGGGCGTTTAGGGGGCGCAGAAATCGCGCGCACCGAGAAATACATGGAAGGGCGCGTGCCGTTGCATACCTTGCGCGCCGACATCGACTTTGCGCGGGCCACGGCGCGGACCACGTACGGCACGATCGGCGTGAAGGTGTGGATTTGCAAAGGCGAGGTGCTCGGTCCGCAGGCCGAGGGTGGTGAGGAATCCGAATCGCCGCTCTTCGGCGGCCGTGAACGCGGCAAACGCGGCGGCAAGAAGCGCCAGGGTCCGCGGTCACGACGGAAACGTCCGGCCTCGGAACCGGGCGAGAGTACTACAAAGGAGAGCAGTGCCGGCTCCGACAGCGGTTCGGAGAACGACTAACCGGGTGTACGACGGCTCCAGGGAGTCGTTGTCGCCAAGTGAGTGATTGATATGCTGTCACCGAAACGGGTCAAACATCGTAAGCAGCAGCGCGGCAAGCGCAACGGCAAAGCCTATCGCGGGAGTTCCATCTCCTTCGGGCGGTATGGGCTTAAGGCTCTGGAGCCCGGCTGGATCAACAACCGGCAGATCGAAGCCGCGCGTGTGGCATTGACACGCAAGATCAAGCGCGGTGGCAAAGTCTGGATTCGTATTTTTCCGGACAAGTCGATCACGGTGAAGCCGGCCGAAACGCGCATGGGAAAAGGTAAAGGCAGTCCGGAACATTGGGTTGCGGTTGTCAAGCCCGGACGCATTCTGTTCGAGTTGGACGGTGTTGCCGATGAGTTGGCGCAGTCCGCGTTCCTGCTGGCGGCGGCCAAGCTGCCGATTAGGACAAAATTTGTGCAGTCGCACTCCGCGTAGGAGTCCGATTGCCGGGATCAATTATGGCGATGATGAAATCCGAACGGTTGCGTGAATTGACGGACGAAGAGCTGCGTCATCAGAGGTACGAGCTGGACGACGAGTTGTTCAATTTGCGCATTCGCAAGTCGCTGCAGCCGCCGGACAATCCGCTGCAGTTGCGTAACCTGCGCCGGCAGTTGGCGCGTGTGGAAACGGTCATTAATGAACGCAAGAAACAGGAGCGTTCGGAAACGGCCTGAGGCGGCCGTTGGTACGGAGTGAATGTCGATGACGGAGACGCAGCGAGGACGACGCAAGACGCGTGTGGGAGTTGTCTCGTCGGATAAGATGAACAAAACCATCACCGTGGAATTCGACCGCGTGATGGAACACCGGCTGTACAAGCGCGTGATTCGCCGGACGATGAAGATCAAGGCGCACGACGAGAACGGCGAGGCCCGCGTCGGCGACCGTGTCCGGCTGATGGAGACACGCCCGTTGTCGAAGACCAAGCGCTGGCGTCTGGTCGAAATACTGGAGAGAGCGAAGTAATTGCGTCCATAACGGACCCGTTTCGTGGAGTGGTGCTGAGATGATCCAAGAAGAAAGCCGGCTGACCGTGGCCGACAATTCAGGCGCCAAGGAAGTTTTGTGCTTCCGGGTTCTGGGCGGGACGCGACGCCGCTACGCCCATGTGGGCGACCAGATCGTGTGCTCGGTGAAGGATGCCGTGCCGGGCGGAACAGTGAAGAAGAAGGA
>WJJR01000391.1 GCA_014729565.1 Candidatus Zixiibacteriota bacterium
CCCACTCCACTTTGCCATGTTTCTTCAGGTGGTTGGCTGCCGCGATGGCGTTCTGCTGCATTCGTTCCATGCGCAGCCCGAGCGTCTTGACGCCATTGAAGAAGAGTGACGCGTTGTGCGGAGAGAGAACCCCGCCGGTGTTGGTCACGATATTGCGGATGGAGTAGTAATCATCTTTTGTCTTGGTGACAACCATGCCGCCGACTGCATTGGCATGACCGCCGATCGATTTGGTCATCGAATGCAGCACCACATCGGCGCCCCACGCCAACGGTGTCTGCAGATACGGAGAGCAGAACGTGTTATCGACCACCAGGGGAATACCGAACTCGTGAGCGATCTTCGCGACCTCGGCGATATCGGTGATGGCCAGCGTGGGATTCGCCGGTGTTTCGAGATAGATCAGCTTCGTATTGGGACGGATGACGCGACGTACGTCCTCGGCCACCGACGTATCGAGCAACGTCGATTGAACGCCCCATTTCTTGTAGAAGACGGGACTCTCGAGAATGGTGCGCGACGGTCCATACATCGATGCCGTCGCGACACAGTGGCTGTCGCAGTCGAGGTAGTGGAAGTAGATCGCCGCCACCGCGGCCATGCCCGATGCCGTGGCGATGCCGCCGTAGCCGCCTTCGAGTGATGCCAGTTTCCGTTCCAGCGCCGCGATCGTTGGGCTGCCAATACGCGCATAGATGCCCTCCTTGTCGCGGCTGGCAAATCGCGCGGCGCCATCGTCGGTACTGGAAAACACATACGTCGATGACTCTTCGACCGGTGGATTGACCGGGCCCTGCGTCGCATGGTAACCCGCGTGGACGGCGTCGGTGTTGAAACGGCGTGGATGGTGGTCTGACATGGCTGGTTGACCTCCCTCAGACACTGGCATCGTCAAGTAAGACTGTCACCATGTCATGATACGGCGAGTGGTACGTTCGGCCAACCACGGACCTGACAATCACGTCAGGTTTTGTCAGATTACTACGATCTCACGCCTATTCAACCATGTCATTGACTGTCTGAATCAGCTCGCCGCCATCGTCGATCGTCCACGTATCGATGACATCATCGTCATCCAGATTCGAGGTCGCCGTGCACGTAAACGATGTCTTCTCGGCGGCAATCGAATACGTATACCGCGCATCTTCCATGATGTACACGCCCAGTCGACTGAAGCTCTCCGGATTGCCGCCGTCGCCGATCATGCCGTTGCCCCAGTAGGTGTCGTATTCCTGACGGTAGGCGCGCTGCTGCACGTGAATCTGCTTGAGAATCTGCATCGCTTCGGCGGTTTTCGATTTGGTGGTACTGGCCATGAAGCGGGGGATGACCAGGGCTGCCAGGATGCCGGCGATGATGACCACGATGAACAGCTCGATAAGGGTGAAGCCGTGGATAGAGGTGTGACGTCGGTTTGCACGCATAGATCTTGCCCTCTTGCGAAAAGGTGAGTAGGACGTTGCTTTGTTCTGACGGGACTCGCAAACCACGGTACGATTGCCCAACCCTCCTCTCGCAACTGGAGTGCCGGACGCAGTGGCTCACGACTTCGATTCTGTGCTCCTTCATTGACAAGGCGTTATCACTCGCGAAAGCAGTGGCTCACACATTGGTTTGCCAGACGACTGCTCAAAGACGGCAACGGCGTTCACATTCCAGATCTGGGCCGGACGGCAGATTGTGGACTATACTTGTCGGATTTATCTCGGCGGATTATCTTAGGGTCGGATGTCTTAGGATCACGAATTCGAAGTGAGGTGTGCCATGGCCAGAGCGAGAACCAAAGGAGATGCCGGGGGAGTTCAGGATGTTCTGGACCGAATCGCCGACGAGCAGCAACGGGAGGATGCGCAGGTTCTGCTGAAGATGATGAAATCAGTGACACGTAAAGAGCCGGTACTCTGGGGACCGGGAATGATTGGCTTCGGGTCATACCACTATAAGTATGACAGCGGACGGGAAGGCGACTGGTTCTTGACCGGATTCTCTCCGCGCAAAAACAATCTGTCGATCTACATCATGGCGGGATTCGATCGCTACCCCGAGTTGATGGACAAATTGGGGAAATACAAGACGGGCAAGTCGTGCCTGTATGTGAAGCGGCTCGATGACATCGATTTGAAAATCCTCAAGCAGTTGGTCACGCAGTCTGTTCGTGATACCAGAGCCCGATACAGATAGTCGAGCAATCAACCACGTTTCGAAATAGTATCAGTTCAGCAGGCACAAACCACAACGGGCCGGTCACTCGACCGGCCCGTCAGGCTTGCGGCTAAGGTACTGCTGGTGGGTCAAAACGCGCTGCCGATGGATTGACCGGCGACCATCAATACCACCAGGGCCACGCCCCCCAGGAACCCGGCGATCCCGACGGCCATCATGCCGGTAATCGATTGCTTGCTCATCCGTTCCTCCCTCCGTGCAGTGGTACTTGCTTATCTCTGTAGACTGAGCCGGCTGGGGATTTGTTTCACAAAACCCGGGCTGCGTTGACTCGGCCGGAGCGCTCATTGCCTATTGCGGACAAAAAGGATTCCGTTTTTATTGTCAATGTTTCGTAATTGAGTCTGTCACACATGATGAGTGATTCTCAGGAGGTGTAGATGAAGATCAGAATGGCCATCGTCATGATGGCACTGGGGCTTATCGCGGTGGCAATCACCGCTTGCAACCACACGTCGGCTGAGAAATCGATGAGCCAGGACGACCTGATTGCCCGTGGGGAGCATCTCGTCCGGGTAGGCGACTGCGGAATCTGCCATACGCCCAAGACGATGACTGAGCGGGGACCGGTCGAGGACAGCGCACAGTTGTTCGCAGGACATCTTAAGAGTGATCCAATCCCCGAGTATCCTGCCGAATTTCTGGCCAACAGCGGCTGGATGGCGGCCACGAATCCCTCGATGACCGCATGGGCCGGACCGTGGGGCATCAGCTTCGCTACCAATCTGACACCGCATCAGGTGTATGGCTGCGGTGCGTGGACCGAAACGGCGTTCATCAACGCCATGCGCAACGGTAAGCACCTCGGCAATGGACGGCCCATTCTGCCACCGATGCCCTGGCAGGCGATAGGCCACCACACCGAGGACGACCTGAAGGCGATGTTCGCCTATTTCAAATCGATCAAGCCGATTGAGAATCAGGTTCCCCAGCCGGTGCCCCCGCTGTCGATCGAAAAGGCATCGACCGAGTAGAGACGGAGCTTCGGCTGAGATCGAGTAAACGTGAGGCGACGGTCTACTACCGTCGCCTCTGTTCCCCGGTCCCGCGGCCACCTACCACGCGTTTTGGCCGCTTACGCCTACGATTTCCCCCCGCGATCATCTAACACTAATTCCAAGACTTCATCCGTGTCGATGTAACGCTCTTCGCCATCCTGCATCGGAATCTCAATTCGCAGGGGCCGTCCGGGACGGAGGGTGATACGCTTCTCG
>WJJR01000392.1 GCA_014729565.1 Candidatus Zixiibacteriota bacterium
GATCTCGAAAGTGACAGGCACACGGACCGGATCGACCGAACTCACTTCGAAGACCAAGGTGTCCGCGTAAACGCCGACGTCTAAACCTGCTGGATCGAGCGAAATGGTCAGCGATGACGGGGTGATACCGCTCGCGGAGCTCAAGAGCAACCAAGCGCTGCCATTCGCGCGCAGAACAGACCACGATACGTTTGCGGCATCGTCACCCGACATTTCCACAGTCATGGTGCGCCTGGCGGTGCTACCGACCGCCGCAGAATCCGCGATTCTGGAGGCGGAAAGGTCGATGCCGGCAATTTCCGGCGGTGGGGCCGGCTCGTCTCCGCAGGTAGAGAGGAGCATTATTGCGCTTAGCAGTCCAGCCCCTACGGTAGCATTTCGCATCCTCTTGATCCCAAGCATCTCTGAATTCATTCGAAAGGTCCAAAGCGAAGCGTGCTTCCTGGATTGTCCTCAACCGCACCACCAAACGAGCACACTGACGCCGACGTTGCTCAAGAAGATCGGTTTCCGGATAGAAGTTGCCTAGTTCGCGAGGTTGTGGATCAGCACTCCCGCGTTGATATCGTACATGGTCGGATAAATCCCCGTATCGTCTCCATCCTCTTCGAGCCAGGTCCATTCCAGCGGACCGCCGTAGTTGTGCCAGGTCTGATACCGCATGGTCGAGCGGGTGCCAACCCGTCCACCCGACAGATGATTGTCCGGGAAGGTCCAGGTGGCCCCGCCATCGGCCGACATGGCCACATAAGCACGCAGGTCGTCGCTGTACTGTGTTGGTGTGTCTAAACCACGAAAAGCAACATAAATCGTTCCGTCGGCACCCAGAGCGGGTGACGGATCGGCATAACCCATCAACGCATTCGCCTGGATCGATGTCCAGGGCGTCCAGGTCATTCCGGAATTCGTCGACTTGCGGAAAGCCAGCCCATCCAGAGTACGATTCTGGGCGAAAATGTACAAGTCATCGTTGCCCGCCGGCAAAATGCACGGATTCGACGTGGCGCCGTTGTCGGTGACCGCCATGTGCGACCAGTTTTCTCCGTTATCCCCCGACACGCCGAACTGATTAGTCTCCGCACCCCACTCCGAATAGACGATGACCAGATCGCCGTCCGTGGTCACGTCCGAATGCACATACCCCCAGGAATCCCCGTCCGCACCTTCCCGCACCGTGTGCGGAGCGCCCCAGGTGTCCCCTCCGTCCATCGAACGAATCATCTGAATGGTGTCATAACCATCCGCGCCTCCAAGGTCATGATGCCAGAAGACAAACAAATCTCCAGCCTCGTTGACGGTCGCGTTGAGCATGGCATAGGCCCCATGGTTCGATCCATTGTCAACGCCTGAACCAATCGCGGCAGGAGCGGGAAGTGTCGCCGCATCATATGGAAACCGCACCATACGCAGGTCGCCGCCGTGGCGGGTAAAATGATATACCATGTTGTCCGGACCGCTGACCAGGCTACTGGAGAATCCCGGCTCATCATCGATCAGCGTCCAGTTCTCGCCGTTGTCGGTCGTGCGGTAGAGTCGTTCGCGCGTTCCGTCGTTGACCAAAGCTATCGTCGTACCGCTGATCCGCACGATTCTCCCTCCGCCCGAGTTGTAGTGAGGGTTCCCAGCATCAGTGCCGGGGTCGATATAGGACGGCGCATGATCCCAGTCGCTGGTAGCCGATGTATCGGGATTCGTCGTACCCCCATCGTCCGGGTCCGGGGAAACGCCATCCCCACTGCCACCATCTCCACTGCACGACGTTCCGGATATCAGAAACACGCCGGCAAGTAGGATTAACACCAGTAACCTTGTCAACAAGGCCATGAGTCCCCCGAAATTCCGTTTCACACCAGTTCCCGCTACAGTCCCAATACTGAACGGTTATGGCTGCAACTGTAAACCCCTGCGGCACTTTCCGTTGAGCCATCCTGGCCTTGGAGCTACGTAGAAACCAGTGACTTGCGACACAGAACCTGTACGCGCAGTGTGATAGCTTCACTTTCGAGGCTCACGGGCTTGCCAATCGCTGTCTCAGAGCAAACCTGCCGAAAGGTGGAGACGCAGAGCTACGGGACTACAGCAGCGTAACTTCGCTTGCCATGTCTGCCGGGCCGCCAGCGCATTAAGAAAACAACGCTGGCAGCCCGGTTTTTTTTGGACACCAACTTGCGGAGTGGTATCATGCCTTTCAAGCACAAACTGTCGGTTCGGTTGGCAATCGCTCGAACTCTCCTGATTGCCTTTGTGGGCGCGTCGCTATCTTGTGGTGATAACAACGTCGCGTCACCGAACATAGTCCTAGCTCCTACCGATGAACTAGTTGACCTCGTAATCTCACCTTCCTCTGCCACCGTTGCAGTCAATGACTCTCTTGATTTCCAAGCGTACGGAGTCACCGCGGTCGGTGACTCGGTCGAGGTCACGGTTATGTGGACGACGGTAGAGGACAGCACGAGTTCGACAGAGGATAGCACGGAGGACAAAACGTTCAAGGGTAAAGGAAAAGCGATAGGTAGATTTAAGGCCAATAAGCCGGGCGAGTATGATCTGATTGCGGAGGTCGACTCGTCCTCTCTGGCCGACACCGCGGATGTGACAGTTGTTGAAGCCGATGTTGCGGAAGTCATTATCGACCCTGCTAGCGCTGTGCTTGACGTAGGACAGTCCGTCAGGCTGACGGTTTTGCTCAAGGATTCCAGCGGCAACACACTATCGGACCGCAAAGTAGTGTGGAATTCCTCTCACAAAACCGTGGCGTCTGTGGATTCCACCGGCTTGGTGACGGGCAGTGCAAGCGGTCAGGCGAGCATCGTCGCCGAGTCCGAGGGAGTCGCCGACACGGCCACGATTTCGGTGGAAGGAGTCGTCGAAGACATCTCGGCGCCCTCGATCACGACAACGGTACTTGCGGTTGGTACGGTCGGGGAGCACTACAGCGAGAGTTTGGCCGCCACCGGCGGTGACGGAACGTACAGATGGTCGCTCGTAAGCGGGAGCCTTCCAGCGGGCCTCAGCCTTGCGACCGACGGCACCATCTCAGGAACGCCCACGGAGGATGCAACCAGTTCGTTTCGTGTCGAGGTGGCCAGCGCAGAGATGGCTGACTCCGTCAGCTTCTCAATCGTCATCGCCCCGCCGGCGCCGTCTATGACAACAACGACGCTGCCGGACGGTACAGTCGGGCAGCACTACAGCGGGAGCCTGGCTGCCGCAGGTGGTGACGGAACGTATAGCTGGTCGCTCGTGAGCGGCAGCCTTCCCGCGGGCATCAGCCTTGCGA
>WJJR01000393.1 GCA_014729565.1 Candidatus Zixiibacteriota bacterium
GATCCTGTTCACGCAGTTGTTCGGCGCGACGCACATCGGCGTGTTTGTTATCTAACTGCGCCTCGATTTCATCGATTTCCGCCCGGACCACCTTTACTTCATCTTCCTTTGGCCCCGACAACAGTAAGTTGCGTTCAGCGACGGTACGCGCGCGATCGTTTTGGGCCTCACGTAAATTGGCGAGGAACAGATTCGATTCGAGCGCGATCACTGTATCGCCAATTCCCACCGTATCGCCCTCAGTGGGATAGATTTTGTAATTCACCGATGAGAAATCAGCCGAAATGGCCAGCAATAGCGACCGTTCGCGAATGTCCCGTCGGTTGTCGACATGTTCGGTTTCCAACATCCCGGTATTAGTCGATTCGACCGTGAGCCGTGCCGAGGGTTCGACTTCGCAGTACGAGCCCACCCGCCGCTCCATCTTCACAAAGATCAACAGCAGAATGATGACAATCAGTCCGCCCCAGAGGATGATCGGCTTTTTGTAGCGACGTGCGGGCGATTCTGCCGCTGCGTCGTTGTCAGATGATGTGTGATCGTCCGATGTATCCGACGATGTTGTCATCGCAAATGCCAAAAGACCACCATAGACAATCACAATCCCCGCCGGGCCGAGATGGTCATGCAGAAACACGGTCACATGGAACAACAACCAGCCGATCAGCACACCGGTGTACACCGAGGCGAGCACTCCATACAAACCATAAACGATCCGTTCGCGCCGTGTCTTCGCAGGCGCCGTCCGTCCGGTCGTCCACTCGGCAATCAGCCGCTTCCAGAATCCGAATGCGCGCGCACGCAGATTGGGAATGCGCAGCCAGTCAGACAGCAGGTAGTAGCCGTCTAGACGAATCAATGGATTGAAGTTGAACAGATACACCGCGAGCGAGAACGCGACCGCGATATAGAGGAAATCAGCGACAATCGTCCCGGGTGTGGTGATCCGCCAGACGAGAATGAACAGCGCCGTCAACACACCCTGAAAGAACAACCCCGATGCGCCGACAATCAACTGCTGCTGTCGCGACTTCAGCAAATACGAATCAGACAGGTTGCAGTAAAAGCAGGGCTGAAAGTAGAGCAACAGAAACCCCATCTCACGCACCGAGCCGCCGAAGTGCTTCAGTGTGAACGCGTGCCCCAACTCATGCACAAACCCGACAACCAGAATCCCCGCAATCAACAGCGGAATCGACGTCACACTCCACAACGACGCCAGGCTGTCAATCCAGATACTGCTCTGCCCGACAGCAACGATCAGCGCAAACGCCATCAACAGAAAGCCAATCGCCACAGTCGCCGGATGGAAGAGAAAACCGACACGTCTCTGCCAACGCGACAGCATCGCATCGGGATCGATCGCTTTCAGACGAATCGACCAGATCGATTTCTGATGCCCAGCCGTTGCGATCCGTCCCAAACGTTTCCGTTCGCGCTCCAGCGCCGGCCCCTCAAAGAAGAGCAGCCGCTCCATCTTGTCATAGAATGCGGATGCCGCCGCGGCCGGGATCTGAATACCGAAATGCTCGCCGGTGAGCCGGGCGGCTTCCTCCGGTGAGGTCTGCCCATCGGCCCGTGACAGCAGATAGTATTCGGGCGCGCGGAGACGGAAGAACCGCCCGGTAATCGGCTCTTTCACCGTGTAGATGATCGCCTCATCGACCGCATCCGATGAGACAATCAAGTCGCTGCGCAGTTTGGGATAGGTATCGGTCATCCGGACGTTGCCCCGGCGATGCTCTGCTCGCCGGTAGGATAGCAACGGTGGCCGGGCCTGGGAACGAAAAAACCGCTAGACCTCATCGGTTCGCGAGGGACTGGACCACTGAGAATCCTCGGCCGACGAGGGTTTCAGGGCGGCAATCTGCTCCAGATTCTGTTTGAGCTGGTCGAGTGGCAGAGCGCCGACGAGCTTGCCGACTGTTTGCCCATTCGCAAAGGCGATCAGAGTCGGCACGCTACGGACCCCGAATCGTGCCGCCAATTCGCCCGAGTCGGCGACATTCATCTTCACGATCTTCACCCGATCGACGAATTCAGGGCCCAGCTCATTGAGGAGCCCGCCAATCACCTGGCAGGGCCCGCAGGTCGGCGACCAGAAGTCGACTACGACCGGAATCGGTGAATTCAGCACTTCGGCCTCGAATTCGGCCTCCGTGATCGGTTGCGGATGGCCCGGTTTCGGTTGCGATGAGAACAGGCGAGAGAAGAACCCCATAAGCGATCACCTTACCCAATCGTCGGTGGTTGCGGCCCGATCTGCGGACCCGGCGGCGTCAGACTTTCCACCAGCTGACGGTTGTAGAAGCGCGTGATGGTGCCGCGCGTGACAATCCCGACCAGTTTGCGCGGATCGGCACGGTCGACCACCGGCACCGCTCCGACCTCATCGGGACGAAACAGGTCCCACGCCTCGGTCAGTTTGTCATCGGCGTACAACGCGTGGCGGATGGGCCGCATAATGTCCTGCGTGATGACGAGTACATCGATTCCGGTCTTGGTCAGCAAGTTGCGGACTTCCTGAAAGCCCAACTGCCCAACCAAGTGGCCGTCCTGATCGACAACCATGAAATCGGATTGTCCCGTCGTTTCGAATTCTTTGAGAATCTGCGGAATATTCAGCGTTACGGGAATCGTGCGAATGTCCGTACGCATAACTTCCGAGACCGAGTGACGCGCCAGCACATTAATGTCGCGCCCCTGCCGTAGAACAATCCCACGGCGCAGGAGTTTCAGGGTGTAAATCGAGTCGGGGGCCAGACGCATAGCGATCATCGTCGCGATCACACACGCCACCATCAGGGGTAAGATGATGTGATAGTCGCGGGTCATCTCGAAAATGATCATGAGCGCGGTCATCGGCGCATGAGTCGCGGCCGCCACCACCGCTCCCATTCCGACCAACGCATACGCCCCCGGTTGGGCGGTCACATTCGGGAAGAGCGAGTGGACACCGTTACCGAACGCTCCACCCAGCGCCGTGCCGATGAACAGCGATGGGGCGAAAATGCCGCCCGAATTGCCCGAGCCGAGAGTGAATGTGGTCGCCAGGATTTTGGCGAACACCAGCACAACCAGCAACCACGCGATGCCGTTGCCGTGCAGCACACTGCTAATCGTGTCGTATCCGTCGGCAAACACCTGCGGGAAAAAGAATCCCAAAATACCGAGCATCAATCCGCCGATGCCGGGCTTGATCCAGCCGGGAATCTTCAACGATTCGAAAATGTCTTCACCCTTGTACAGGGTGACGACAAAGAGCCGGGCGACGATTGCCGCGACGACTCCGAGGATCGCGTACAGGGGTATTTCCCACGCGGAAACCAGCGTGTAACTAGGGACCGTAAACGCCGGGAAATTGCCCAGCAGGGCATGCGACACCACCGATGCCACCACCGATGAAATGATCACCGGGGCAAAGGTTCCGATCGCGAAATCGCCCAAAATGACTTCGAGCGAGAATAACACGCCGGCAATTGGGGCATTAAAGACTGCGGAGATCCCTGCCGCGGCACCACACCCGACCAGGATTTTGACCAGGTCGGCCGACATCTTGAAGCGCTGACCGATGACCGATCCCAGGGCCGAACCAATTTGGACAATCGGCCCTTCGCGCCCGGCCGATCCGCCCGAGCCGATGCAGATCGCCGAAGCAATCGCCTTGGCGGCTGCCACGCGGGGACGGATAATCCCACCCATCCGCGCCACGGCCACCATCACCTCGGGGACCCCATGCCCACGCGCCTCACGCGCATAGAGATAGACAATCGGGCCGACCAGGAGACCGCCAATCAACGGCACAATCGGAATCCAGTATTTCCAGGCAAACGGGACCGCTTGGGTCAGCAGCTCACGGCTGTAGCCGAAGAACAGCTCGCGCGCGTTCTCGACCAGCCAAGTAAACCCCGCCGCGCCCAGCCCGGTGGCCAGTCCCACCAGGACGGCCAGTGCGATCAACGCGGTCGTCCCTGACGGGCGCCACCAATGACGTGCCCAGGGGAGAAACCACTTCGCCTCAACCGGCAGTTTGATCTGTTTGGGCAGTCGCAACGTTTGAGGTCCTGCTAAGTGTCAAGTCGATCGTCTTCGGACAATTTGAAAAGGTAACACCCATCCGTTAGGAGACAAGCCGGAACTCAAAGTTGTGACGGTGGGGGATCAGTATTGATGCCGGCCTGGCCAATTCAATACGCAGGCAGGGGACAGATCTTCGGGGGCGGTTTGAGTGCTAATGGGCAATCTACCAGAAAGCAGGGTGCCCCACCGCTTGGGGCCTGTTGAAAAACCCACATCATCGTCGCGTAGGTGCGGCTCTTAGCCGCACCGGTCCGGCTAAGAGCCGGACCTACGCGAGGTTACAATTCATTCGTTTCGTGGCTAAGAGTGGTCCGGAAACAAGACACGACTTTTTCAACACGCCGCCTGGGGTGGAATTAGATTTTGCGGAGACCCTCAACGACGTCATCAGCGCCGACTCAGTTTCGTCATCCAACACGTCATACAGGCCGAACCCACCGCGCACAGGCTCTATCACTGCTCGTGCGAAGTCCCCTCCGAAACCCTCAACTCATCCGGCGCCATCATCCGCTTGAACTCGCGGATTTCATTGATGTCCAGAACAGCGGAGAGCAGCAGCTTCTTATCTTCACTGTCGGGCGGAACACGACGCAAAATGCCCCAGGGAGCGAAGATCCCCGAGCGGCCCTGCAACGCCCCGCCAAAGAGCGAGCCGGTCCCGCAGGTCTTGACAATGTAGGCGCAGGCACGCTGCGCTCCTGCCACGAAGATCGACGTGTCGCGTTGATCCTTCTCGAAGACGGTATCCGATGTGCGATAGGGGGAGACGGTTGGGACGAATATGATATCGACATTGAGTCGCGCCAGCTCGGTGAACGACTGCGGATTGAGCACGTCGGCGCAAATCAGGATACCGATACGAATGCCATCGATATCGAACACCCGATACTCCGAGCCGGGGACAATGCCCCGCTGCTCTTCGCGTCCGAAGGGGTTGACCTTCTGGTAGGCGCCAACCACCGCACCCCGGTTGAAGACCGTGGCGATGTTGCCGTAGCCCCCGTTGACCGGATGCGGCATTGTGCCCCCGATAATCGTGCAGGCGAGGTCTTTCGACAGGTGTTCCAATTCGGCGAGCCGGGACTCAATCAGCGGTGCACCGTCGTCGTACGTTTGATCGGTTGGCCGAATGTAGAAGTACTCGGGCAGGCAGACGAAGTCCGGCCGATGCCGGATCAGGTGCAATTTGTCCTCGAGCGACAAACCCTGACCCAGCGGTGCCTGGAGCGCGGCCACAGAGATCATCATCAGAAACACCTGCCGGTTGGTTGCGGGGAATTGGTCACCCGGCGAATGTAACCGGGTATATTTGTTTCACGCCAAGGCCAGGTAAAAGTTTCGTTTCCCGGTGGCGAGAGGCGGCACAAAAGACAACGCCGTCGTTTAGACCGTCGGAATATCCTCAGGCAGGTATCTGACGTGAACGGGCGACCTGCTCGCAGACCATGTTACCAATCTGACTGGTCGACAGGCCGGAGTTCGCACCCAGCGAGGGTATCGTCTGGGAGGTGAGCAGTTCGGCAACCGCATCCTCAATCGCTTTGGCCGCGGCCGGTTCACCGACGTAATCAAGCATCATCGACCCGGCCATGATCGTGCCGAGCGGATTGGCGGTGTTCTGCCCCTTGTACTTCGGCGCCGAACCATGAATCGGCTCGAACATCGAGACCTGGCCGGGATGGATATTCCCCGACGCCGCGATGCCCATACCGCCCTGGACCATCGCTCCCAGATCGGTGAGTATGTCGCCGAAAATATTCGATACGACCACCACGTCGAACCATTCCGGGTTCTTCACCATCCACATGCACGCCGCATCGATGTAGGCA
>WJJR01000046.1 GCA_014729565.1 Candidatus Zixiibacteriota bacterium
ACTCGCTGCCATACAGCCCGTACTCCTCGCCATCGAAGGCAACAAAGATGATCGTCTTTTTGGTGGGAATATCCGCCAGCGCGCGGGCAATTTCGAGCACACAGACCGTCCCGGATCCGTTGTCATCGGCCCCAGGCGCATAGACCAGCGGGTCGCTGTCGCCGTTGTATGAGTCGTAGTGACCGCCGATAACGATCACTTTGTCGGGTTCGGTGGTGCCCAGCTTGGTGCAAATCACATTGTGCGCGGTCCACCCGTAGACATCGAATGAATCGATTGTTACATCGGTGTAACCGAACGATGCGAACTTCGCTTCCAGGTACGCCTGCGCCTGGTCGTTTTCGACCGTGTACACATTGCGCGTTTGCAGATCCTGCAAGTAGGTATCGTACGCGAGAATTGAATCCTGCGAGATTCGTGCCGAAATGCTGTCAAGATTGGGGTCACTGGGGATCGACGCCGTCATCCCGCGCAATGGGGCCAGGTAACTCAGAGGGATCGTCTCCTCCGTCACCACTTGCGGCCCGTCGCCCGGTGCCGGCAGTGCGCCGGCAACAGCAACCTCATCTTTGATGAGCATCGCCTCTCCGACCACGTCGAGCTGCGCGCCCATCGACTTGACCTCCGCGGCCAGGCCCCTGGCGGTTTTGACCGAGACGAGATAGTACACCCCTTCACTGAACGGATTCTCTTCGACAACCGCGTGGGGAATTTGCTGAACCGTGAGTTGGGATACCTGCGACGCGTTGAGAACAAAGTAGAAGACATTGCCCCAACGGTGGACCGGTTGCCACTCCATCGCCGCGACGGCATCAAAATCCATCCGGTCACTCAACTCAACACGAACAAGATAATCCGGTCCGAAGTCCCCCGCCTGAACGATTGGGGCCATCAGCAGCACGGTGAGCGCCACCCATACCAGTCGCCTAACCATCATTTCCCCCTTACAGACTACTCCCCCGACCTTTACACCTGATACGTGCCATCCGGTAGCGGGGTCGAAGCCTTAATCATGTGTATGCGTCGCCACTGTGGTACGCGAAGACATAGACTACCACCTTACTCCGGCAAGATAACACAAAGCGCAGAATTGTGACCGGGTCCATGCCAAAAATTTGACAGGATGGGATCAGCCTGGCGGGTGAAATACGCTTGGGGGGTGGCGAACCCCAAGCCGTCAAAGGCCTGCCGCGGCGTGCTGCCGTGGGGGAATCATCGCGGCAGGCAGGAGACGATTAGTACCACTGCTTCGAGGCACCCTCCGGACGAAACACGAGATACCGTCCATTCATGATCTCGTTAACCACACGCTGGAACCGCTCCGGGGTCAACGCCTGCAACCCGTAGAGATTCCACATGGTCTTTTCCTTGTCCCGGACAAACGGGACCACTTTGCGCTTCGGCATCATTGCCCTCCGATCGTCGTGTGAGCAGCCAAAAACTACCCGGACTCAAAGCAACGGTGTGACGACAGACGAGATGCAATCGCCTCGCGACAAGGAGTAATGCCGAACTGGGGGTGTCGAATGTGAGGTCGGCTCAACCGATCGCTGGATAGACTGTGAGGACGATCCGCAGAGCCTGAATCTTTCTATTTCTAATACGGTGACTTTTTGACAGATGTTGACGGGAAAAACGGAGGAATCGTTGGTGTTCAACAAGGTAGGCCATGAGCACGGCGCGTCGAATATGCCCCGAATGCAGATATCCCGTTGCCGCGCCGGGCTCCTGACAATAGCCGGACCATGCGTGTGGCAGGTGCCCCGCGCCGATTCGTGCATGTGACAATGTTACGGTATCGACGCGCGTGCATCTGACCTACAGCGCTCCCGCTACTCCTCCAGCGCCGCCGCGCGCTTCAAGAGCGCATCCAATCGATCCGGCGAGAGATTGTAGCGTGCCCGAATCAACGAGGCGACTTCGTTGGTGGCGACACGCAGCTCATACGCATTCAAATCACTGGGGAGTGCGCGCAGCGCTTCGTGATACTCACCGGCCACCCTCACCGCCAGGGCATCCTCTTCCGCTTGCGCTTCGGCCTCGACATCAGCCTCCGAGACGGTATCCTCAATCGCGGGCGCATTGGTATCCGGAAGATCGGCCACGTCCTCCTCTGGCACTGGTTCGGGTTCGGGTTCGGGGTCCGCTTCGACGTAGACCGTTTCCGGCGGCTGTTCCACCACCATCACCGCGAGCGACTCTTCACTGACACCCGCGGACATGACCTCACTGGCCATCGAATCGAGCATCAGACGCAAGCTGTCGGAGAGGCCCACCCATCGCTGGCGAAACGCCTCGAGCGACTGCTCGCGTCGCATCTCCAGTTCGAGCGCCATCTCCTGCTGCCGTTGTTCCTCACGGTTTCGCTGGGCGTATTTCTCCGCCACCGTGAGGCCGAGGATCACCACAATCAACCCGACCAGTATGAGAATGTCTCGTAGTCGCATCGTCTCCGGCTGTATCGTGCGAAAAAAGCGAGCCTACGCCAAGGCTAAAGTCAACGCCACCATCCAGCGATGAGTGAATTCCAGCGAATTTTCGCCACCTGTGATCTGCAGGTCGGTGGTCTTCTTGCGGGCGGCCTCGAGCATGAGCCGCCGTGTTCGATCAAATCGGCCCTTGTCCGCCCCGACCAGCCGCATCCACTCGTTGAATCGGCGGCGGGTTTCCCAGGTCATTTCGCGCTCGATAGACAGTTCGCAATCGGCGAGCAACGCCCGCATCTGCCGTGCAGACAGCATGGACACATGCGTCGGATCGCGGGACTTTTCGATCTTGTTGTGCACCTCGCGCCGGTCGGGATCCCCCGAGGAGACCAGATCGGCCACAATGATGTGTCCCGGTTTTTTCACCACACGGATCAGCTCGTGCAATGCCTTTTTGGGATCCGCGAAGTGATGCAGACCCAACCGGCAAAACACCCGGTCGAAGGAGTTAGCGGGGAATTCGAGGTGCTCAACCGAACCCACCTGAAACGACACATTCGCCACGCCCGTCCCAATGGTCCGCTCGGCCGCCAGCGCGATCATGCTATCAGAGATGTCCACACCCGTGACGTACGCACAGTGCGGCGCCAACTCAAAGGCCAGCACACCATCGCCACACGCCACGTCGAGGACACGATCCGTCGGCTTGAGACGCGACATCTCGCGAATCACGCGAGAGACATCGTCCCACCGCACCATCATCTCGGCGCGAGCCTCGGCCTGACGGTCGAGTTCACGACGAACGTCTTCGCCCGAGTCCTTTCGAGCTGTCATTGCAACCTCATAAACAGAAACATATCGGTCCCCCCGTCGCAGGAGCAAGGGCTTTCAAGCGG
>WJJR01000394.1 GCA_014729565.1 Candidatus Zixiibacteriota bacterium
AACGATGCCGGACACAGTTGCCGAATTCAAAGTGATGCCCACCACACCGCGTCATGCGCCACGGCGGGCGCAGTACTTCGACATCTCCGCGTCATCCGAAGTCCTCAACCTGGTCGCCGAAGAGTACACTCTCTCGACCTGGGAGAAGATCGACGTCATCTACCGCACCCTCTGCGCGATTCTCTACAACAACGTCCCGACATCCGGGCATCCCGGCGGCAGTATTTCATCCGGACGGATTGCTGAGGCGCTTCTGTTTCAGACAATGGTCTATGATTTCAGCCAACCCGACCGTCCCGACAACGACATGATCTCCTACGCCGCCGGACACAAGGCGATGGGCCTCTACGCCCTCTGGGCGCTGCGCAACGAACTGGTGCGGATCGGCAACTCCAAATTGCTTGCCGACGAGAAGCGTCAACTGCGTCTCGAAGATCTCCTCGGCTTCCGTCGCAATCCAACAACCGAAACACCGCTCTTCAAAAAGTACAATGCCAAGCCGCTCGACGGCCACCCGACCTGCATGACACCATTTATAAAGCACGCCACCGGCGCCAGTGGTGTCGGTGTACCGACCGCGTTCGGTGTCGCTGCGGGAGCACTCGACATCTATCGCGATGATCCGCCGCACATGCATGTGATCGAAGGGGAAGGCGGCATGACACCGGGGCGCGTTCACGAAGCGCTGGCGTCGGCGGCGACGAACAACATTGCGAATCTCGTCCTGCATGTGGATTTCAACCAGGCGTCGATCGATTCGAATCATGTCTGCGCCGATGAGGACGGTCCCGGTGAATATGTGCAGTGGAGCCCCGGCGAACTGACCCTGTTCCACGATTGGAATACAATCAATGTCGAAGACGGCAAAGACTTCCGTCAGGTACTCGCCGCGCAACGCGCCGCGATGTCGGTCAGCAACGGTCAGCCAACCGCGATCGTCTATCGGACAATCAAGGGCTGGAAGTACGGTATCGAAGGACGCACTTCACACGGCGCCGGTCACAAGTTCGCGTCGGATGGTTACTACGAAGCGCTGAAAGAATTCGAAGACACGTTCGACACCCGGTTCCCGCGTTTCGAGGGCGATGCCACACCGGTTGCGGTTGAGCAGTATTTCTACGATACGCTGATGGTCATCCGCAATGTCTGCGAAAACAATCGTGAGATGGCTGAATTTGTCGGCGGGCAATTGGGGAATGCACAAACGTCACTCAACACCCGCAAACGCCAGCGTCATGCCAAAGCGCCCGACATCAACGTCCTCTTTGACACCAGCAAAGTCCAGCCCGGCGATCCGCCGGAGAAGCTGCAACTGAAGGGCGGCGACTCGATCACACTCCGTGCCGCCTTGGGTGACTCGCTTGGCGAATTGAACCGTCGCACCGGCGGCGCCTTCATGGCCACTGCCGCCGATCTCTCGGGATCGACCAGCATCTCCTCAGTCGGCAAGGGATTCCCGGATGGCTTTTACAATGCGAAAGCAAATCCCGACTCCCGCCTGATCGCTTTGGGCGGCATTTGCGAAGACAACATGGGCGGATTCATGGCGGGGCTGTCAAGTTTTGGTGAGCATGTCGGTGTGTCGTCATCGTATGGCGCGTTCATCGCCGCACTCGAACACATCGCTGCTCGTCTGCATGGCATCGGCCAGCAGTCACGTGAAGAAGCGACGGGTGAACCGTACAATCCCTGGATCATGGTCAATGCCCACGCCGGCGCCAAAACAGGTGAAGACGGCCCCACCCACGCCGACCCGCAGCCGCTGCAACTGTTGCAGGAATGTTTCCCCGGCAAAGTGTTGATCACACTGACACCGTGGGATGCGCGCGAGATGTGGCCCCTGGTGGTGGCCGGACTGCAGCAACGTCCGGCGGTGCTTGCACCGTTCGTTACCCGTCCGGCCGACAAACTCGTCGACTGGGATGCGATGAAGCTACCGTCGATCATGGAGACCTGCAACGGCGTCTACGCGATCCGCAGAGCCGATCCAAAGACGAAGCAGCAGAACGGGACGATTGTCCTGCAGGGCAACGGTGTCGCGGCGATCTTCGTCAACGAAGTTCTGCCGCGTCTCGATGACGCCGGTTACAATATGAACGTCTACTACATATCGTCGGCCGAGCTGTTCAATCTGCTCGAGGAAGAACAACGCGAACAGATCTTCCCGTCGGCCGACCGCCTGACCTCAATGGGCATCACCGATTTTACGCTCCCGACGATGTACCGCTGGGTGCGCTCCCGCGAAGGCATCAAGGCCACGCTCCACTCCTTCCGCCACGGCCACTTCCTCGGCAGCGGCAACGCCGCCAAGGTTCTCGAAGAGGCCGGCATCCACGGCGACGGCCAGTGGACGGCGATCAAGGCCTTCGCGGAACAAATCGAAAAGAAGCAGTAACGCCTTGCCACGGCACTGTAACAGGAACAGCCCGGCCCCGAGTGGGGTCGGGCTTTTCTCATAAATCCGATCAGTCCCATTAGTCCTATAGGTCTACTTCACAGAACTGATTGACACACCCTGATACCTCCCCTCACCTTGCCCCCATCATGGAATGGATCACTCTCCTCATAGGCCTCGTGGTTGGCGGCGTGGCGGCCTGGCTGCTGGGGCGGGCGCAGGCACGCGAAAGCCTCGGCATTGTCCGTCAGCAGATCGAAGAGAAAGACAAAGAGATCATTCGCCTGCGCGAGCTGTACGACACCGAACGGGTCGACCACGCCGGCTTGAAATCACGCATGCAGGAGGCCGAAAAGAACCTCGCCGAAATGAAGCAGTTCGCCGAGGAGAGCAAGAAGGTGCTCGAGGGCGCCTTCGCTTCGCTCTCGAAAGAAGCACTCACCCAGAGCAAGAACGACTTCCTGCAACTGGCCAAATCCCAGATCGGCGAGATGGTCACCGACGCCAAGGGCGACTTCTCCAAACGCCAGGAGGCAATCGACGGGTTGCTCAAACCGATTAACGAGTCGCTGAAGAAGTATGATGAGCAGGTGCAGCGTCTCAGCCAGTCGATCCAGAAAGACTACGGCAGTGTCGACCAGCATCTGAAATTCGTGAAATCAACGGCCGAGTCACTACAGCGGGAGACCGGCGAACTGGTCAAAGCGCTGCGGGCACCCCAGGTGCGCGGGCGCTGGGGCGAGTTCACCTTGCGTCGGGCGGCCGAATTGGCCGGCATGGCCGAGCACTGTGATTTTGTGGAACAGGAGGCGGTCGATTCGGGACGGCTCCGGCCCGATATGACAATCTATCTGCCCGGCGGCCGCAACATCGTCGTCGATGCCAAAGTTTCCCTGACCGCCTATCTCGACATGCTCGAAGCGACCGACGAAGATGAGCGCAAACGCAATCTGGCCCGTCACGCTTCGCATGTCCGCGAACACATGAAACAACTCGGCACCAAATCCTACTGGAGCCAGTTCGACGATACGCCCGACTTTGTTGTGATGTTCATTCCCGCCGAGTCGTTTTTCTCAGCGGCGGTTGAGGTCGATCATACATTGATCGAAGACGGTCTCAACAACAATGTCATTCTCTCCTCACCAACGACATTCATCGCGTTGTTGCGCACGGTTGCGTTGGGTTGGCGGCAGGAGCAGATGGCCGAAAACGCCGCACAGGTAAGCCGCCTGGGTGCCGAACTCTATGATCGCATCAATCGCTTCGCCGAGAACTTCAATCGTGTCGGCAAAGCACTGGAAAGTGCCGTGAGCGCATTCAATGATTCCGCCGGCACACTCGAAGCACGCGTGTTGGTCTCAACGCGGCGTTTCCGTGAATTGGGCGCAACCGCCCAATCGGATATCAAATCCCTCAAGCAAGTCGAACAAGCCCCGCGCAGCATCCAGGCCGACGAACCCACCCCAAGCGATCCGAAGTCGGACGACAATGCCCCCGAACGCAGATCGCTGTACGGGTAATCCTCCGTATGTCCAATCCCAATGAACCGTGGCCCGGATGGCGGCTTTGCTTGTGGTGAGTCCGCCGCGGCGGATCGAACCATGCCATCACGGACCGCGAAATTCACCTCTGCAGCCACAAGACCATTCACCGTAGGGCGGGTGCGCTGACATCAACTGTCCACCAGCACAACACCGTACACCCGATCCGCAACAGATCACCACAGCATCACCGACCGCGCACCCGCCGGTCGACGCGAGATGCACATCTTCACACACGCCGAGCCAAGGCTCGGCAATCCGAAGTTCAACCCCGCCCCTCGGCAACGACTTGCGCTGTGATCGATCACCCAGGTGATTGCCTGTCACTGCTCACTGTTCACTGTTCACTGTTGCTGTCGGCGATACGCCCATATGGTCCCGGTGCGCTTTCTTCTCCTACCTCTTCGACTATTTTACCGTCGGCATTGAACCGAATCAGTGTCATACCACCCCAGCTTTGCATTTCGGTTGTGGCCGGAGGTCCGCCATCGACCGTGGCCACTTGGCGCCCCGTGACGCTCCAGACCAGCGCAACGCGATTGCCTTGTCCAATGACATCATGGAAGGTCACTTGTGTGTCGTCCCAGCGTTCGCTGAATCCGGCTGCAAACTTCTGAACATTCGCCTTCCCACGAATCACCGGTTGATTGAATAGCTTTTCGAAGATTGGATAACTCACAACCACGTTGTCAGCTCCAAGCTGGTCGACGACGGCCGGATTGTCCCCGTACACCCCCCGAAACCACCGCCGGGCGATCACAGCAAGGTCGAGAGACGACTGATCGGTTCTCCTCGAAGGTTGCCTCTGGTATGAAAGCCTGCCACTGGCAAAGTTGCCTGACACGGAAAGCTCGCCGAGACGATCCGGTCCAAAATCAATGGTCCCGTCGACATCCCCTCCAGGAGCAACATCTGCAACGTAAGTGAATGCCATAACGGTATCACGTCCATCAGTACGTCCAGTGAAAGTGCCATGTGCAATCCACTGTTCTTCAAATGTTCCTAATGGCCTGCCGCACGGGCCGGCCACTCGGATACGGTAATCAATGCGGAACCTGCCAGACAAAGTTCCGGACACATCATAGTCCTGAACCAAGTCGACAATGCAACTCCGGCCGGCATCGATTCGTAGCGGCGGCTGACTTGGCGGTCCGCTGGGTGCAAAGAAACCACTCACTGCAACATCCTCGTTTTGTAACGGTTCCTCCTCCTGCGATAGAGCCGATAGTGCATGACTCGCTAGGATGAACCCAATCAGTGAACTGAGTAATACCGAAAGACCGATCTTCCTCTTCAAGGCGGTTCCTCCTCTCCGTCGTGAAGGCGTTCTTGGTGGATTACACAAGTCGTCTGCAAAGTACGCTTGGGAACTGTGTGGCACGAAAGCCAAAGTGCACTAGAACGTCAACGTCGCCAGCAGACGATATTCATCTTCGGGATACAAAAACGCATGCCCGCCCCAGAATTCGTCGCCCTTGTCTTTGGTGCGTTCGAGGGAGAGGAGATACGCGTCGGCGTACGCGTCGAACATCGAGATGAATACCGTGACGCCGGTGAGCCAATAGAAGTAATTGCGATTGTTGCGGGCGCTTTTGTAGGTGTTGAACAGAAGTTGGTCGCACTCTCCGTCGAGACACGATTCTTCCCACACATGCTGGCGGTCAAACGTCCGGCCGCGCCAGATCAACGCGCGGGCAAAGAAATACGTCTCAATCGTAAAAAAGATCCCCGCCTTCCACTTCTTGCCGTTGCTCCATTGCCCCCAGCCGGGGATCACGACCGAGCGCAGCAGCTTGCCGGTTGGGGAATTGAACAGACCCGACTCCCAGAGGTATCTTTCGGCGGTATCCGACGGGACCGTTTCGCGTTGTTGAATGTCGGCCTGCATCGAGTCGCCCACGGCGCGCGGACCGTAGATTTGCTGATCATCGCTCGGCTGGGCCTCCTGCGCCGCTGCTACAGCCGCGACGGCCACCACGCAAAGACAGGCCAATACAATGAGGTTGACCGAATGCCAACGGCAGAAACTCTGGTTACGGGCGCTGCTCATATCGGGCTCCACCCCATGTGTACCCGTCGGACGCCAACGAGTCGAGAGTAATCTCATCTCAGTTGGCATCACCGTTCATTTGGCCTCGCATCGGCAAACGTGTATCTTACCACTATGGACCCGACCGTAGATATTCCCGAAGGAGCCATAACGGCTCTCTCCAATCCCAACTGCACCGTTGTCATCTCCACCGGGGCGGGTGTATCGGCGGAAAGCGGGGTGCCGACCTTCCGTTCGGCGGGCGGCCTGTGGAAGACATACCGGGCCGAATCATTGGCCACACCCGAAGCCTTCCGCGATCATCCCCATGTGGTATGGGAATGGTATGAGTACCGTCGTGGGCTGGTACGCGAGGTAGAGCCAAATCCGGGCCACTACGAATTGGCGCGCTGGGAGAAACACTTCAGCGACTTCACTCTGATCACGCAGAATGTCGATGGCCTCCACCGCCGCTCGGGATCATCGGAACCGATTGAACTGCATGGCAATATCATGCTCACGCGGTGCCACGATTGCGGCGAATATGCCGATGTGCAGCCCCCCGGTGAGAATGACGACATTCCCCGATGCCATTGCGGCGGTTTCTACCGTCCGGCAGTGGTCTGGTTTGGCGAGATGCTCCCGCGGGAGGCTCTGGAGAACGCCTGGGCCGCGTCCGCTCGTGCCGACGTTTACCTGTCTGTC
>WJJR01000047.1 GCA_014729565.1 Candidatus Zixiibacteriota bacterium
CCCCGTCACGGGGCCAAGTTCGACGTGCGCGACGGTAAGGTGCTGCAAATGCCGGCGGCCTATCCGGTCCGTGCTTACAACACACGGGTTGTTGGTGATGAGATTCAAGTCGACATCGAAAGCGGTGACTAACTATGGCAACGGTCTCTACCAAACTGCGTGATCCGATCGTCCCCGACAAGCGTGAGGCACTCGATGTGCAGCGCATTCGGGACGATTTTCCGGTGCTGAAGCGTACGATCAACGACAAGCCGCTGGTTTACCTGGACAGCGCCGCGACCACGCAGAAACCGAAACAGGTGATCGACGCGATCGCCGACAATTACCGGCACAACTACGCCAACGTGCACCGCGGCGTCTACACGCTGTCGGCCGAAGCGACCGATCTGTATGAAGGGACGCGCAGTGCGGTGGCCACATTGATTGGTGCGCCGTCGACAAAAGAGATCATCTTCACGCGCAACACCACGGAGTCGATCAATCTGGTCGCATACAGTTGGGGATTGTCGAATCTCAAATCGGGCGACGAGATTCTACTCACCGAAATGGAGCACCACAGCAATTTGGTGCCGTGGTATATGATTGCCAAGCGCACCGGTGCGATTGTGCGCCATATGCCGTTGCGCGCCGATTACACGCTCGACCTGACCGCCGGCCTGGACATGATCAATCCGCAGACAAAGATCGTGTCGGTCAGCCATACATCGAATGTTCTCGGTGTGATCAATCCGATCGCTGAGATCGCCGAACGCGCACGCAAGCACGGCGCGATTGTTGTCGTCGATGCGGCGCAGGGTGTACCTCATTCGAAGGTCGACGTCAGCCAGATGGATATCGACTTCCTGGCGTTTTCGGCGCACAAAATGCTCGGTCCGTCGGGTGTGGGTGTGCTGTACGGACGTGAAGAGTTGCTCGAGGCGATGGAGCCGTTCATGGGCGGCGGCGATATGATCAGTTCGGTGACACTCGACGGGGCGACGTGGAACGAATTGCCCTGGAAATTCGAAGCCGGTACACCAAATATTGCCGACGTGATTGGATTCCGCGCCGCCATTGAGTATCTTGAGAAGCTCGGCATGGACAATGTGCGCAAGCACGAGATTGAATTGACTGAGTACGCGCTCGAACGCATGAAGGAAGTGAAGGACTTTACGATTTTCGGACCGCAGGATGCGGAGTCGCGCGCGGGCGTGATCTCGTTTGTGCAGGAGGGCGTGCACCCACACGATCTGGCGACGATTCTGGATCGCGAGGGCATCGCCATTCGCGCCGGACACCACTGTGCGCAACCATTAATGGAAATACTCGGGCAGACCGCCACCGCACGCGCCAGTTTCTACGTGCACAACGATCGTCATGACGTCGATGCGCTCATGGCGGGCCTGTCATGCGCGGGGAGGTTCTTTGGTCGATAGCAAACAAAACAAAGACGTCCAGCTCAATGATCTGTACCGCGACACGGTGCTCGATCATTTTCGCTCACCGCGCGGCACCAAGCCAATCGACCGGGTCGATATACGGCGCGAGGGTAACAATCCACTCTGCGGCGACAAGTTGGAGATGTCGATCAAGATGTCCGACGACACGATTGAAGATATTGAAGTGCACTGTAAAGGGTGTGCAATCTCGGTCGCGTCGACGTCGATGCTCGCCGAATTAGTCCCCGGTATGAAGAAGGACGACGCGCTCAAGCTGGCCGAAGGGTTCAAGCAGATGATGCACGGTCAGCCCGCGCCGGAAGGGCTCGACATCGGCGATCTCGATTCGCTTGAGGGCGTGAAGGACTTTCCCGTGCGTGTGAAGTGTGCGCTCCTGGCCTGGATGACCATCATCGACGCACTGCGCGCCGATGCCAGGGACGATGATCAAACCGGCGCGATGACGTCGACCGAAGACAAGCAGGACTAAACGCAAGGGCAGGTGAGATGATTGTGAATAACGATATTGTGATGGATGCCTTGCGCGAAGTACAGGACCCTGAACTGCGCATGAGCATTGTCGATTTGGGACTGATTTACGGCGCCGACATCGAAGACGACGGCAAGAACATCAAAGTCCGCATGTCGCTGACCAGCCCGGCGTGCCCGTACGGGCCGATGCTTGTCACCGACGTGAAGAAAGCGGTCTCCAATCTGCCCGGTGTCGAAAAGGCTGAAGTGCACGTCGTCTGGGATCCCCCCTGGGACCCGCGCACGATGGCGTCTGACGAAATCAAAGACAAACTGGGGATTTGGTAATCTGGTTGTAGTCCGCGCATCTCGCGCGGATTCCGATCGGGGAAGTACTGCGCCATGCGCAGAAACAGGATAAAAGTAATAGCCATTTGGCATACCAAACGCGGAGGACTTGGCCACCATGCAGGAAATCAGAACATTCGCGGACATGGAGAAGATACTACAGCAGATGCGCGATGAGTTGACCGGTGTCGGCTGTAAAGAGCTGCGCACGCCGGAAGACGTTGACGCTGTGCTCAACGATAACAGCGGCACCAAACTGGTCGTGATCAATTCGGTCTGCGGTTGCGCGGCCGGTAACGCGCGTCCGGGTGTCGGCCTGGCGCTCCAGAACAAGACTATTCCCGACCAGCTCTACACGGTGTTCGCAGGACAGGACAAGCCCGCCACCGAGCGCGTGCGCGAATTCATTCCCGAGCAGCCACCGTCGTCACCGTCGGTCTGCCTGTTCAAAGACGGCAAGCTGGTCTACATGATGCACCGTTACATGGTCGAGGGCCGCGACGCGATGCAAGTCGCCGCCGACCTCATCGGCCAGTTCAACCAGCATTGCACCACCAACGGCCCATCGGTGTCGAAGGAACAATTTCAGAAGATGCCGTACGCGCAGTATTGCGGGAGTCAGTTCGGCTAAGTTAGAAGGGCGCGCGCAGCACGCCCCTACGGCCACATCATCGAATCAGATTTGCGTACGTCTATAAAAGCTGTCGTTCATTCGTAGGGGCGCACTGCGTGCGCCCTTTCTCCGTTCGCAATTCCAACCCCAAATCTGGCACGATCAGACAAAGACACCTCGATCTCTTCCCCCAACACTACGAACGCAATACCATCTCCTCCCGCAACGCCTCCTGCTTCAGCCGCCATTGCAACGGATTCATACGTATGTACTCGCGCAACTCCTCCAGGTCTCGCTCATTCCTGACCACATGCTCCCAGTAACCGCGCTGCCACAACTTGAATGTCGGATCGCCCTGCAGCAAACGTACCTTCTTTGTCACTGCCGATTTCCAGCCACGAACGACCGATCCGAGGGTTTGTGCTGTTGTTGTGAACTCAGTGCTGATCAAGTGGTTTCGATTTTCGGTGATGCACACAATCCCATGCACGTGATCCGGCATGACGACAAACTCATCGAGTATGACATTGGACCGTAGGGAGGCGGTTCGTGTCCATTCGATTTTCGCAATATTGCCGAAGGGGCTCAACGCGACTTGATTGTTGACAATGGAACCAAAATACGCTTTGCGATTGGCGGTACAAATCGTGACGAAATAAGCGCCTTCCTGGCCGTAGTCGAATCCTCGTAGCCGAATTGACCGACGACGTTTTCGAGGACCAGTTGATTCCTTCATTTGACCGTCTCCCGATCTGTGTGGACGGATCAAATCGTACCGGCGTTAGGGCGTGCGCAGCACGCCCCTACGGATAATTGACCGGGCTCGTCGGGCATGCTGTTTACTCTGAGCGGAGCCGAAGAGAGCACGCCCTGATACCGCCATCACTTCACCAACACCATCTTCCGTGACTCACTCTGTTCACCCGCGGTGACGCGATAGATGTACACCCCACTGGCCACTGGGTTGCCCGCATCATCCCGGCCATCCCATGTGACAGTATGCTTACCCGGCGGAACATCCACCTCGGACCACGACGACACCGTCTGGCCAAGAACGTTGTAGATGTCGAGTGACGCATCGCCCCACTTGGCAGTTTCAAAGGTAATCACCGTGGAGGCGTTGAAGGGGTTGGGGTAGTTTTGATGGAGCGTGTATGTCTCGGGCACGACAGATTGGTCGTGTTCGACTGTCACATCGGTCGGTTGGTCGCGGCCTTCGAAGCGCCAGTTGGGGAGGGAGGCGTCCGTGACCAATAGTTCAAATCCACCGATTCCAGTATTCGTTTCTGGGTCATATCTGCTGTACCAGAGGTCTAAACCCGCGCCACCGTCATATTGGACTATCACCGCCTGGTCATTGGGTGAGAAGGTTGGACTTGCCAATGACAGACCATTCGATGCAAGAAGAACTAATTCATTGAGCTCCAGCGACACAGTGTATACAAAAACACTATCATCCGCCCTGACCCAATCAAATGCCATTAGGTCAGGATGGATTGTTCCCATTGTGGGATTTCCTATATTGACTCCGAGTGGCAGGGCTCCAAGGGCACGTTGTATTTCAC
>WJJR01000395.1 GCA_014729565.1 Candidatus Zixiibacteriota bacterium
ACACCCACCCATACACACGACAGAGATTCGGCGACGCCGGTGCGCCGGGATCAAATGCGGTGGCCCAAAGGGTATCGCTGGTGCCGTCGTGGTCGACCAACACGGTGTCCGGCGTGATGGTGTAGGCGGGATGTGTGCCGATCACGTGTACGGTATCGGATGGCAAGTGGACAATCGCACGGCCATTCAGGTCGGTTGTCCCGGCCGCGAGGGTCGTGGTTTCACTCGAATTGAGAATACGCAGCGCCGCATCGACGACCGCATTGGTGTCCACCCCATTTGCTCTCAGCACATGCAACGTGCAGGCAGCCGGGCCGTCGCCGGCGCAGGGATCATCTGAGGCGACCGTGTACGCATAGTTGGTGATCGGAGTTCGTCCACTCACGCGCGCGCGGACAAGGATCTGGTACGCTCCCAGCGCGCCGTCATTCGAGGCGACATGCGCGTGCCAGTACTGCCCGGTGGCCAGTCCACCGGTCGCAATGATCGTTGTATCGAATGCGGCACCCTCGCGCAGCCAGATCAGTTCAAGCGTGTCGGCATTGGCGGCGTTGCCCAGAGTGTCGTTTACTGAGACAGCCACCCAGACGGAATCGGCATCGCTCGGACCGGCGACGAGGGGTGTGACGGCGGTGTGGGCAGTTGACGACAGGCTGATTGACAACACGAAACAGATGACACAGCGAATCACGGTTTTCATGAACACTCCATGGCTTACGAGGCGTTTATCATCCTTTGCGGTGCATACGGTACAAATTGGTCATTCCGGTCCGCCGTCGCGGAGGAACTCATTTTATGTCCGATTGGGGACAACGACACTGGATCCCCGCTTGCGCACTTCGCTCTCGCGAAGTGCTTGCGGGGATGACAAACAGTTGAGGATTTTGAACTAATCCGCTACTTCAACATGTCCGGGCTGTCGAGCCATGCCCGCGTTGGCGGTACGTCTGCTGTCTCGGAGCGCCATACTTTGAGAATCATGCGGTCATCATAGGACTTGAACGGGTAAATGTGGCCGACTGTCAGGTAGTCGGAGCCGCTCCCGTCTTCGGTTGACGCAAGCAAAATGATACCATTCGACACCGAATCGACACCGGCGACAATTCCGGCGATCCAGGGTGTGACGTCGATATCGTAACGTTGTCCTGCGATTGGCGATGCCACACTCACGAACGGCACCGGATGATAATCCGTGGGCCCGGTTGCTCCCGGGATTTCCCAGAGTATGGAATCGGGACAGGCGAACGGCAACGCGGCCTTGCGTCCATACCACTCCGAGCGGCAGTGATACGACCGTCTATCGTCGTAAGCGGGGTAAATGCCCGTACCGGTCGAATCGCGACGGATGACGTGACAATCAAGGGCTCCCGGTGAGCCCGACGTGCTGCCGATCACCACCGACAGTGCCGCCGAATCGAGAGCGTAACCATCGACAAGCGACTGGAGATGCGATGTATCGTTGACGGCGACGAGGATGTGGTAGCGATAATTGAACACGTCGCCGACGTAAAGCGTTGGATCGTTCCATCCGGTGGCGTTGGCCGATGATACATGCGTTGCGGCGATCATACTGTCGGCCACATCATCGAATTCGAGGAGTTCGGCCTGTGCCCGGCTGCTCGAAATGACGGGCAGCACACACAGTCCCATCAGGAGAATGGCAAATGCCGTCGTGGCTTTCATTTGTCCGGCTCCGTGTTGTTGACATCACCCAAATGTGCGAGTTCGTCGCGACGGATGGTGTTGATGAGCCGCCAGAACTCGCGCTCCGCTTCGGCGCTGCTGGCGAGTTTGTGTTTGAATTCGAGCAGACGGATCATGTCGGTCAGCTTGACGTTGAGTTCGATGCCGTCGAGTTCGTCCCAGCAGCGGTTGAGCAGTTCTTCAATGCGGGCGTAGTCGGACGTTGATTGTGATGCAGGCTCCGTCTGCTGCGGTGGGTGCTCGGGCTGAACCTCCGGCTCCTCCGCGAACTCGATTCGCAACGTCGGCTCACACGCCATCATGTTGCACATTCGTGACCACGCCAGCCGCGCCGGGAAACCCGGCATCACAGCAATTCCCTCGACGCCATATCGTCATCTCATTCTCCTTCGCGTCCGGCCTCGACAATCCACAGATCAACAAGACCGTTGTGAGCGACATAACTGGTGCGTGCGAGACGGCACGATGCTGCTGACGGCTGGCCGACAACCGCCACCGGCACATCATTGCGCGGAATTGGGATTACCACCGGTTGATTGATTGTTGCCGGAAGAGTGTTACCACGGTGATCGACCAGTGAATGGAAGATTACCTCCTGGACCATACCGCCGACGGGGTAACGGTACAGCACGACGCGGCCTTCGGAATCATCGGCTTCACTCACCAGCATCTCGACCGTCATCGCACTGTAGTCTCCCGTGACCGTGACGTCGGGGACATACCACGCGCGGCGGGCGGTCATCAGCGCAAAGGCCAAAGTGGTCATGCTTGTTCCTATCCCTTTCGTGGCGAGTGGAGGGCCGGCACCGGTGCGGCAAAGCTCCGGAGACGTTCCCGTCCGGAGGTCTCATACGATTGCGCCAGGTCGGTCCACACACGCGCATGCGCCCGTGTGGCCGATTGCGATACGGTCGTATCGGCCAGCACCGACAGTGCCTGCATGCGACAGACCGCCGCGACGGCCAGGTGAGTCTCCCCAATGACCAAACCGGGAAACAACTGATCGTGAAAGCGTGGATCAATAATGGCCAGCACCGCATCGGCGGCATCGTTGATCGCCCGCTCGACCACCGAATCGGGAATCGAGTTCACCGAGACGTCGTAATCAACCAGTACCGTCTGACCGTCGGCAATGGCGCCGGTCGATCGCCGTCGGATCGTCCCCGCATCGGCATCGACAGTGTAATCATCGTCTGCTATGTACAGGTGGAAGTGATCATAGAAGACGGCCACTTGTTGTCCGAAGGCGATAACGCCATCGGACACACGACGAACACGTCCAGCCTGAGCATCGATGAGAACATCGACATTGGCCGTGTACACGCGGTCCAACGACTCCGTTTGCGCAACAATCACGGTCTCATCGACCAGATGTGTGTGCACCAGAGAGACCCAATCGTCGTTGAGTGTCACTCTCTCCCGCTTGAGCGACTGTGGGCGGCGCGCCTTCACCACAACCGATGTGTCAATCAATGACCGGTGGGGAAGCGACACCGACACGGTACCGCTCAGCGGGATGTGCACATTGGCGATCGGCAAACGGCCGACACGAATTGTGTCGATGTGCCGTCGCACCAGTTCGGGTGATGTGTATGCCATAGTCGTCATCAGGGTGGGGAGATGGCCGGCGCGGCCATCTCCCCTGCGGGCGTCAGGAGGCCGGTGACAGAGAAGGGTAAGTCACCGGATGGTGCAGGTGTGGTGATGGAGATCGCCTGTGTTGTTTGAATACGTTACCGGGTTCACCGAGGGTGCTGACACAGAGATGGTCTTGCCACTAGTAAGAAATCCGTCTAAATCGACCGTCGATCAGTGTAGGGACACGGACTGCCGTGTCCGCACATCACCCTCAACGTCTTCCCCACCAGTGGGCACGGCAGGCCGTGCCCCTACAGATCGTAAGGCTCACTAATGTGTGCGGCATTCATGCTGCGTCTTCTCACCGTAATACTCAGTGGTGATAAACCCACCCTAACCAGTCACCGACAACGTCGGTGACTGGTTAGGGTGGGGCACCCCAGGTCAGTAGTTCTTGAAGCTTCTTCAGGATGTTATTCCCGGTGAGATTTGTGTGACGTTGGCGGCGGCCGTGACTTGTGAACCAACCGCAGCAATGGTGTAAGCTGTCGTCACTACTGCACGGATCCAGAATCGATAGACACCGTTTACCAGTGTTTTGGTCCAATCAACAGGGATCGCCTGTGTATCGGTGAACAGTCGAATGGCGGTCGATGATGCGTCCAGAGATGTGCTCCCGCTCACCGGCACGAAGCCGATCCAGGCTGAACCATCCCAGTATTCCCACGTCACGTCACCGCCGCTTCCCGGTGTTGATAATTCCAGATGAACGACAGCAAACCGCCGATTCATCCCCAGATACAAAGCGTCGCCGACCGCTTCGACCAACGCGCCCGACTCCGGATGTTGGACATCTCCCGGTGCTGTATCCGACGCGGCTGCCGTGCGATCGGCAAACGCTGAATCGGCGTCGGCGTCAAAGCAGAAGACAGTGTCGAACGAACCGTGACCGGTCAGTACGGGTTGCGGTGTGGTGAAGGAATTGTCGGTGCGCTGAGATACGACAATCTGTTGCTGATCCGGACCGAGTGGTGTGAGCATTTGCGCGAAGGGCGTGGCACGGACATATCGCAGGATCGGCGGGTTAAACGATCCGGCCGCCACGCCTTGCAGCGCTCCCCAGACGGCACCATCGAACTCCTTGAGATACACGTTCGCGTCAGTCGCAAACAGCACTCCGAG
>WJJR01000048.1 GCA_014729565.1 Candidatus Zixiibacteriota bacterium
ATTTCTCACGATACAGCATTGGTCGGCGAAGAAGTCACGGTCACGGTATCTTGTGATAACGAATTCCTCTTCAACTCGTTCATTCACCACCTCGCCATTGACGGCAGTGTCCTCAGCTACGCCGTACCGTTCTTCACACCCTCCGGACGTCTGTCTGGATCCCCCTATACCTATTGGAACGGCCCTCAGGACATCATCATATATGATAACAAACCGGACGGGTTCGGAACGTCGGCAGACGACGGCCTGGAGTTCTATGAGCTGCATTTCACGGTGATTCAGAACAGCGATGACATTGCCAGTGCCGTGTGGTTCACGTCCCTGCCCGAGGTCACCGCGCTCGACTGCGATCAGGAATTACATAATTTCAATCCGCCCGCCGTGTCTGCTGACGACGGATCGGTCACGGTGCCGCCATATGATGCCGTTATCGATTTCGGTGAAGTGGAATGGAACAACCAGTCGACGTGCACCTTTACGGTTCCGGTTCTGCTGCAAAGCAATTATCCGATCAACAACCTGCGGTTGGCGATCGGCTTCACTGACAATGACGGCAATCCGCTGACATTCGATGACGTCGAATCGTCCTATGCGATCACCGGCAACGAGTCGTATTGTGTGACGACTGGTCTTCCCTATGCACTGGTCACTCCGAATGGCGCGTTCAGTATTCCCCCCTCGGAGGATTTTGATACCGTTGCGCATCTGCGTTTCTATAACGACGCGGCGAGTCCGGACGAGTTTGACTACACCGTCGACCTCCTGGAGTATGGCTGTGGGCAGGATTACCGCACATTTGTGGAGTCTCCGGGATATCAACAATCGCTACGCTATTATCTCAGCGATGCACAGCTCGACAGCGACACCGGCGGCATTGTCATCAGCGATCCGTACACCTCGGTTTCCGTTCCCGGATGCCAGTCGGAAACCTGCAAATTTCCGCCCGACTGTGAATGGTGGGCGTATTCGGGTGTCTACGTGACATCGAATCAGGATCTCGACAGCATCTGGGTCGATCTCGATTGGAACACCGATCGCTACTGTGTGACGCTTCAGGACGTTAACCCGGACATGTATTACAGCGGTGGTGCAACCAGCGGCTACGCGATGCGAGTCGACAACGTCACCGCCGGACCGACACGGCATTACGCCACGGTCAAAGTGACGAACGGCAAGTACACCGACCAGTGGGGCAGCTTCGTCGTGAGCAACACCAGCGCGTACGAATCATGCACCCATGGATCGACGGCATCAAGCGGCTCCGGTGGCGGGATCTTTACCTTCGCGCTGCCGCTCCAATATGCCTCGTGCATCCCGAACGATCCCATTCAGAAACCGGCAACGGTACCGCGGGCGTATGAACTCCTGCAGAACCACCCCAACCCGTTCAATGCCGGAACCATGATCGATTTCACGCTGTCGGATGAATCGCATGTCCGGATGGAAATCTTCAACATCATGGGGCAACGCGTGCGGACCCTGGTCGATGACGTCCTCCCCGCGGGCGAGCATTCGATCGAGTGGAATGGACGCACGGCCGATGGCCGTGAGGTCGCCACGGGTGTCTACCTTTACCGCATGGACGCGGGACCCTACACCCAGACACGCAAAATGGTGCTCCTGAAGTAATTCTTAGGTGCATCGCCCTGAGGTACCGCAGCACCTCACAAAGCCGGGAGGACGGACCCTCCCGGCTTTTGTTTTTTCGCCACTTTTACCTTCCAACGAGCCCACACATCGGCCTTATTGTCGGGCTGGTCAAGATGATCAGCAATCGGCTATGATGAATGCGAATTCACCAACGTTTACGCTGCGCTTAAGCGACCTGGACAAATCCTTCGGACGGCGCATTATCTGCCGGGGGGCGAATCTTACGTTGGCGACGGGGCAGTCGCTTGCGATTGTCGGGCCGAATGGATCGGGAAAGAGCACCATGGTGCGGATCATCTCCGGGTTGACGCGCGCCGATTCGGGTGAGATCAAACACCTGTTTGATGATGCCGAAGTCGCGACCGGTGAGTGGCACCGCCATATCAGTCTCGTGTCGCCGGAGCTGGCGTTGTACGAGGAGCTGTCGGGTTTCGAGAATCTGGCCTTCGGCAATCGTGTCGGCGGGTGGGGCAAGTCGCCGGAGGAGTACACCGCGCTGCTGGATGAAATCGGCCTGGCCGGACGCGGGAATGACATTGTTGGCACCTACTCATCGGGCATGAAGCAGCGGCTGAAGTATGCGGTCGCCTTTCTCAAGGATCCGGCGCTCCTGCTGCTCGATGAACCGACCGCGAATCTCGATGAGGACGGCGCCGCGCGCGTGTGGACGTCGCTCGAACGGCGCAACGTTGCGCTCGTGATTGCCACCAATGAACCGGAGGAGGCCGAACGTGGCGAAAGCCGCTTCACCGTTGGTGGCTAAAGTCTGGGCGGTCTTCGAGAAAGACACCCGCTCGGAGTACCGCACCCGGTACGCCGTCAACACACTGCTCCTCTTCGCGCTGGTGACATTGACCGCGCTCTCATTTGCCACCGGCGGCATCGGATTAACACCACTGCTGGCCGCGGTGTTTTTCTGGATCATTGTCTTCTTCTCGGCGTTGTCATCGCTCGCGCAGACATTCGTCAAAGAAGTCGAAACCAAAACCGCGACATTCCTGAAACTGACCGCTCCCGACGATGCGGTCTTCTTCGGCAAATGGGGTTTCAACCTGCTGTTGATTCTGCTGCTGGAAGCCGTGCTGACGCCGTTGTTCACGATCATGCTGAACATCGAAGTCGCGCGCTGGGATGTCTGGATCGGCACATCGATTTTGGGCGCACTGGGGCTGGTGTCGACGTCGACATTGATCGGCGCCTTGATTGCTGCCGCCGGTGTGCGTGGGGCGTTGTTTTCGGTTCTGTCCTTCCCGGTGCTGCTGCCACTGCTGATCGTGTTGATTCGCGCCACTGAGGTGGCATTCGGCGGTGGATTGGAGCAGGGCTTGGGTGACAGTTTCGCGGTCCTGGGCGCCTATGCGGCGATCACGACAACCGCGGGGTGGTTGCTGTTCCCGTTTGTGTGGAGAGAATAAGATACCCCAACTGGACCGGGGTGTTTCGAAACCTCCGACGCGCACGAGGGTCCCTCCAAAGCCTCGAAGGGGCGAAAGCCCATAGCCCAGGGCGTCAGCCCTGGGAAAAGTCCAACTAGACAATGAGCCCTGAAGGGGCGACAGCAGAGCGACCGTCGTTCCGAATTCGCTGTCGCCCCGCCGGATGCAACCGATAGCGACGGGGATGAATTACCTGTCGTTACCGGGGATCGGGAGTATGCAGGAGCAGGCCGCCTTCGCCCGCATTAAGATCAAATTCGAATCAACATTATCATCTGCCCCAATGCCTTGTCGGAACATCTCTTATAGTCCCGCCCCAACTGTCGGCGACCCGGTGAGGGGAGTTTTCGAGAAGGCAATACGAAAACCGGTTTAAATTTATCGCATTTTGTCTATATTACCCCTCGCGGGGATAGTTCAATTCTGATTCCGCAACGTGGTCCAGGCCGAGTCGCCGCTTTGAATAACTGAATACTGAGTTCGTTCTCGCCGCGAGTTCGTCTGGCGGCAATCAAGTTCTGCCTTTTCAGTCACTGCAGTCTGTCAACGCATCACCGTTGAAGGATTTAACCATGGAGACAACCATGGCTGTCGTTTGTGTCCAATTCCTGCCACGGTCACCACGATGATTGCGCCGATCCTCACCTGGCTTGTCTGCCCGGTGCGGGCTGGGCGTGACTCTGCTGTCGATGGATCAAACCTGATCTCGCCCGAATCCGGCGTCTTCACGGAAAACCTTGGCCAATGGAACGAACAGATTCTTGCCAAGAGCGTCCTTGAGCGCCCTGGCAGTACCTGATGAGCTGAGAGCACATACGCCACCGATCTGTGAATCGGTTCGATCACTTCCTGTATACAAACTCTCACTTTTTTTCTTCTTGGAGGTCTGACAAAATGAAACGATGTGGATGGTTTTTAGCGAAGAGTTGTATTCTCCTCGCGGTTGCACTCACTCCATTGTTTTTGGCCGCAGACGCTGTCGGCGCCTGCACTCCCGCACTCTCGTGGCAGTTTGACGGCGCGGCCGCCGGCGACAGACTTGGCTACTCCGTTTCGGGCGCGGGGGATGTCGACAACGACGGCTTCGACGATGTGATAGTTGGTGCGCATAGCGCCGACCCGGGCGGACTTATTAGTGCGGGATCGGCGTATGTCTATTCCGGTCAAACCGGCGCCTTGCTGTGGCAGTTTGACGGCGCGGCAGCCAACGACGAACTTGGCCGCTCCGTTTCGGGCGCGGGGGATGTCGACAACGACGGTTTCGACGATCTGATTGTTGGTGCGTATGCCGCCGACCCGGGCGGACTGACTAACGCCGGCTCGGCGTATGTCTACTCCGGTCAAACCGGCGCGTTGCTGTGGCAGTTTGACGGCGCGGCAGCCTACGACTACCTTGGCGTCTCCGTTTCGGGCGCGGGGGATGTCGACAACGACGGCTTCGACGATGTGATTGTCGGTGCGTCTTTGGCTAACCCGGGTGGAAATAGTCAAGCCGGATCGGCGTATGTTTACAGGACCGATGCCCCGACGTGGTATGCCGATGCCGACGGCGACTTGTACGGCGACCCGGCCGTCACGCTGACCCAATGCGACCAGCCCGTCGGATACGTGACCGACAACACCGACTGCGATGACACGGACCCGGGTGTGAACCCCGGCGCCGCCGAGGTGTGCAACGCGGTCGACGACAACTGTGACGGCGCGGTCGACGAGGGATTTGATCAGGACGCCGATGGTTGGACGACCTGCGCGGGCGACTGCAACGATACCGATCCGGACGTGTATCCCGGCGCCGTCGAAGTCTGTAACGGAATCGATGACGACTGCAACGGCACCATCGACGACAACGCGACGGATGCCACCACGTGGTATGAGGACGGCGATTCGGATGGGTTTGGCAATGCGTCGGTGATGTTGACGCAGTGCGACCAGCCGTCTGGGTTCGTGACCGACAACACCGATTGCGATGATACTGACCCGGATGTCCATCCGGGGGCAGCGGAGGTGTGCAACGGACTCGATGACAACTGCGACGGATCAATTGATGAGGGCGGCATTTGTTGCTCATGCCCGTTCCAGGCCGACTTCAATGCCGACAGCTTCCTCGATGCGGTCGACCTGAACGCGCTGATCGATGCGTTGTTTTTCAATGGCCCTGACCCGCAGGACCCCAATTGCCCAACCACGCGTGGTGACTTCAATAACGATGGCGTATCCGATGCAACCGATCTCAACGCATTGATCGATGCGTTATTTTTCAATGGTCCGGACCCCTGCGATCCGTGTAACCCGGTCCAGGCGTCGTGTAGCCCGTGATTCATCAAACCGATCTTTGGAGTGGAAACACAG
>WJJR01000396.1 GCA_014729565.1 Candidatus Zixiibacteriota bacterium
GGGAATGACAAATAGCTGTAGGGCGGATGACCCTCATTGACGCTCGTCAAGAGCGTCAATGAGGGTCATTCACCTATTTTTATCACCGGCGGTAATGGTGGGTGAACCTCCTAGGTGCTGCTTCGCAGCACCTAGGAGAACCACCCACCCTACCGCTATTTGTCATTCCCGTACGAGCGAGAATCCACTATACTTCCCGATTCAGGAGGCTCCCCGTGCGAATCGTTGACCTGCGTTCCGATACCGTTACTCGTCCCACGCCGGCGATGCGCGAGGCCATGATGGCCGCGCCGGTGGGTGATGATGTCTTTGAAGACGATCCCACTGTCATTGAACTCGAGACGAAGTGCGCAGAATTGTTCGGTGTCCAAGCCTCGCTGTTCGTGCCGTCCGGGACAATGGGCAATCAGGCGTCGCTGTACACACACGCCCATCGCGGCGATGAGTTGATTCTCGATGACGAGGCGCACATCGACTGGTATGAAGTCGGCGCCGCGGCCGCACTCTCGGGACTGCAGATCCGCCACTATACCGCACCCGACGGCATCCCCAATCTCCATGCGATCGAGTCATTGATTCGCCCCGAAAACATTCATCATCCCAAAACCGGTATCATTGCGGTGGAGAACACCCACAACCGCGCGGGCGGTGTGGTGGTGCCGTTGGAGACTATCCGCGCGGTAGTTGATATCGCGCATCGGCACGATGCGGTGGCGCATCTCGACGGCGCCCGCATTTGGAATGCCGCAGCGGCGACGGGCATTCCCCTGAGCGATTGGGTACAGGGATTTGATTCGGTGTCGGTGTGTTTGTCGAAAGGGATGGGAGCGCCGGTCGGCTCAATGATCTTGGGGACCCGTGAATTCATTAAGCGTGCGCGCCGCACCCGGAAGATGTTCGGCGGGGGGATGCGTCAGGCGGGCATTCTGGCGGCCGCCGGAATCTGGGCCATCGACAATCAGTTCGACAAACTCGTCGACGATCACAAACGCGCAAAGACTCTTGCCGATGGGATCCGCGACATTCCCGGCATCCATCTCATCCCCGACCCGCCCCCAACCAATATCGTCGTGATCGAATTGGCCGATTCCGGGAAGACGGCCGACGAGGTGTTGGTTGCGCTTAAGAACGAAGGGGTTTGGCTGGTGCCGTTTGGCGACACACGGATTCGTGCGGTGACGCACCGGGATGTGGGGGATGAGGATGTTGCCACTGCTGTTGGTATTATTCGAGACACGCTGACACGTTAGGAGCACATTCGTATGAGCAAGTTAGTCCTCCTCGGCACCTCCGCCGGTAAAGCCTCCGACCACAGAGCATCGTCATCGTATCTACTGGATTTGGGCGACCATGGCATCCTCATGGACGTCGGTGACGGGGCGACGCGTCACTTTCTTGCGAACGGTTACGCGCCGGAATGGGTGACCGACATCATCATCACGCACACTCACGCCGATCACGTCTGCGGCCTGCCGTATTTCATCCAGCAACGTTACCTGTCAGGAACTGATACACCGTTGACCATCTGGTGTCCGCAAGAGTCACTCGACCGTTTGCGCGGGAGTATGGCATTCGGATACCTGTTTCCCGAACGCATGCCGTACGACACGCACTACCACGATATCAAAACAACGGAACCGTGGTCAGTTCACGGTATCGAGTTCCGTGCCCGTCTGACCACGCATCTGAAAGAAGCGGCCCGCGCGGGGCAGGAGCGTGGGTACGGGAACCTCGGGCAATGCTATGCGATCAGCGCCAAAGTCGGGAAGACGGCGTTTTTGTATTCAGCCGATGTCGGTTCGATTGATGATGTCATGGGCATCCCCGAACCGATTGACTGGCTCCTTATTGAGTCGACGCACATCGCGTTAGACCGTCTCTGGCCCTGGGCCGACGAGCGCGGCATCAAGAAGATCATCATTACCCACATCGCCGACGACTTTGATACATCGGGAGTTGCCCAGGCGGAGAAATACACATCGGCCGAGGTGGTGTTGGCCGAAGACAATATGTCATTCGACTTCCCGTAATTTCCGTATACATTCCCATCTCCCGTTGCTGACGGCGGGCACGTTATGACTGACCACGTTGACCATCCCGCGCCCGACCACCGGCACATCCTGCGCGACATCTGGGCGATGGGCTACCCGTCGATGATCGGGTTCGCCGCGACGAATCTCTACACGCTCGCCGACATGTTCTGGGTATCCCGTCTCGGCGCCGACCGTGTGGCCGCGCTCGCCATCTTCAATGCGTTCTATTGGGTGATCAGTTCGGTCAACATGATTGCCGGCGGAGGGTCGGTGGCCATTATCTCGCGACGGTTCGGTGAGAATGACCGTCCGCGAACCGAAACAGCGATTGTCGAAGCCTTTGCTCTGAAGTTTGCGCTCGCCGCTGTCTGTGGGATCATTGGCTACTTTCTGACACCGACCATTGTTGAACTGCTCGGCGCCCGCGATGTCGTTATCGACTACGCGGTCAGCTACGGCCAGGTGATGTTCCTCGCGCTGGTGGTAAACTTCCCGTGCTGGACGTTGTACACGGCGTTGCGCGGGATCAAACAGCCACGTACGGCAATGGTCATCATGCTGTCGTCGACCGCGTTCAACGCCATCCTCGACCCCTTCATGATTTTCGGATGGTGGATCTTCCCCGAACTGGGCATTGCCGGCGCGGCATGGGCGTCAGCGATCTCATTTTGCCTGACCGTGACACTCGGGCTCGTGCTGTTCTTTGCCGGCGCCTTCGACTACAAACTCACAGCACTGTCTGTGCGGCGCATGCACATCTCAACGATGATGCAAATGTTGCGCATCGGCCTGCCCACCGGCATCAATGCGCTGGCCTTTTCATTGGCACGAACCGTTGTGATGCCGATGATTGCCCATTTCGGCGCGCCGGTCGTGGCGATTTATGGCATGGGGAACCGCGTTGTCGAGTTGGGCGAGGTGATGGTCGTCGGTCTGGAGTTGGGTGTGTCGCCGTTGGTCGGCCATGCGCTCGGCGCGCGCGACAAAGCGCGGGCCTGGCTGACCGCCAAGTTGGCGGTCCGAGTCGGCGTTGGTCTGATGGCCGTCTTCGGTATTATCTGCGCCGTCTTTGCCAGGCAGATCACCGGTCTGTTCTTCGAAGGTGAACCGTACTTGTCGTTGGGTCAGACCTTCTTCCACATCACCGCGGTGTTCTTCCCATTTCTCGGCATGTTGATCGTACTGGAAGGCGCCTTCAACGGCGCCGGTGATACGGTGCCACCGATGATCGTTGGTCTAATCCACGCGTGGATCTTTCAGATCCCGGCGGTCTACCTGCTCACCTATGTCTTTGACCTCGGGCCCAGCGGTGTCTGGTGGGGAATGGTGGTCGCGATGGTCCTGGGCTCGCTGATCTTTCTTTGGTGGTTCTACAAAAAACGCTGGTTGGACCGGGCGGTGTGAATCGACAAGATCAGGAAGGGAACATTGGCCAACCCGAGAGACACCAAATCGCCGATTATCTTAGCAACGATCGTTACGAAAGACCGTCGTCCCTGGCTGGCCGACCAAACCGTGCACTTACACCTACGGTCGGCGTGGCAACAGGCGACGGCATGGCGTGCGGGACATTATGTCATTCTGCCGGACCATCTATATGTTTTCGCCATCGATGATGGAAGCAAGCTGAGTCCCGACGAATGGATCCGGTTTTGGCAATCACGGTTTAATCGACTGCATTGCAAGCCATCACTCCGGTGGGGTGCAGAGAGTATCATTCGGAAATTGAAACCGAGTGAGAGCTATAAGCACATCTGGAGCCAGATTCGCCAACACCCAGTGCGCCACGGACTGGTCGAAAAAGCCTGGGAATGGCCGTTTCAGGGTGAGGTGTATGAACTCCGGTAGGGTGGGTGGTTCTCGCGAGCGCTCGTGCCGAGCGCAGATGAAAACCATCCACCCTACATGAACTCGATTCCCTCATCCCCGTCATTCATCCGCGTCCATTCCTCCCGCGTCAGATACATCGTGATGCCCTTGTCGAGAAGGCGCATCAGTTCATCGTGCAATGCGCGGATATTCATGGTCCATGCACGCGCGCGCCCGTATGTGAACCAGTGCAGAATGCCGCGACGCGTGAAGTGATCGGTGAAGCGTTCTAAAATCCACGCTCCCTCCGGGTGATCGATACGGGTTTTTGAGCGAACCGGATCGTAACGTGCAACGTCGCGTGTCACTGAACGTCCCTGCGCATCAATGTAGGTTACCTCGAATGGTTCCGCGTGCACGTCGAACGGGAACCCGTCGTACGTGTCCTCAATGTAATGAGCCACGGCCAGGCCGACGGATATCGGAACTCCGAGTCCGATGATGGTGGTGTTCAGTTCAAGTTGGCGCGCGATCGGCGATACTTTATGGCAAACACGCAGATGACTGGCATGATCGGCGATCACGTACTCGGCCTGTTCTCCCCACGCACACACCGAGGAAAACGGATGCGAACTACGCACAACGCCCGGCCACTGACGAAAGCGGTCGGTCACCATTCCGGTATTCGGTTTGATCGACCGCAAATCGACCGTCCGGCCCTCCCGCATCGCTGCTTCAATCTCTGCAGCGGAATTGTAACACGGCATCATCACAGTGCCGTTGGGCCCGATGACGTCAATGAGCGATTGGACAACCGTATCGGCGCCGTCGGCGACCCGTCCGATTTGCGACAACGACGAGTGCACCATGACCGCATCACCGGCCGACACACCGGCCTTGCGCAGATCCGCCGCCAGATCAGATGCGGTCAGCGGCCGCGCTGTCAGTCGCTGCAATGCCCGCACCCGCGAGCGCACCCAATGCCGTACGTGGTTCGCTGTTCCATGCAACGGTGCGGGCAGAATTCGTTTGGCGAAATCGACGATGATCCGAGACATGATGTGACCGTAAATTACAGCGCTAGCTGCTCAGCCGCCTGGCGAAAGGTGATCGCTTGAACACGGCTTCCGAATTCCTTCCTGAGCCACCCGTGGTATTGATGCAGTGATCGCAGCGAATCGTCCGAAACGCTCTTCGAGTGGCAAAGCAGAGCGAAGTAGAGATCATCGTCGCTGTCATAACGACGAATATACGCGCTGGTCAGATCTCTCATGAGATACGGATCCGGCCCAAGTTCCAGCATTGCCCAGCCCCGCCATACATGCCGGAACAGACGCGACACGCGTGAAATGAACCCTTCGTTTCGGTCGATCATTACGGATTGGATCGTGTAACCGCGGTGCGGATACTCAGCTCGCCC
>WJJR01000397.1 GCA_014729565.1 Candidatus Zixiibacteriota bacterium
CTGCTTCGAGGTCGACAACATCGAAGAGCGTCTGCATTGGCTCGAAGATCACGGCATCAAACTCGTCAATAGGGAGCCGCGCCAGGGCGCCGAGGGCGGCAAGATCGCCTTTTTGCATCCGTCGTCGACGTTGGGCGCGCTGATGGAATTCTGCGAGGGGTGCCACTAGGGGATCCGTTTCCACCAGAATGATGGAACGCCGGCGCCATCTGCGGATGAACCCAGCGTGAGTGATCTTCTCAATAGTCGCTCCAGCCGGTTCTGGCTGGCCGCTGTTGTCGTCTGTGGATTGCTGCTGCAGACCTGGCTGTTTGTGCGCAGTTGGTTAAGCGGCGACCAGTTGGTGCTCCTGCAGCTGGGCCTCGATTTTGTTTCGACACATGATCTCAAGGCGGTGGCCAAAGGCATGTCGGGGTCGGGGCATCTGCCCGGCGGCTTACTGCAACTGGTGATCGGTGTACCGCTGCTGATCTATCCGCATTTCAAATCTCCCAACGTAGTCGTCTTCCTCAGCCACATTGCGGCGTTGTGGATATTCATTCGGGTGCTGCGACCGTCGGTTTCACCGATCTTTCTCGTCATTTTCGCCGGTTTGTACTGGCTGTCGCCGTGGCGGTTGTACCATGCCGGGTTTTTGTGGGAACCGTCGCTTCTGTACCTGCCCGCCGCTGCGCATCTGTGGGCCTGCTGGAGATCGCGCGACACGCGTGCCATTGTGCCGTCGTTCATTTTGGGATTGCTGATGACAGCCACGCTGCAATTGCACGCGTCGTTTCTAATCCTGGTTGTGTTGACTGTGTTGTTGTGGGTCGGACGACGGATTCGTGTGCATCTCCTCGCTGCCGGTGCAGGACTCATTGTCGGTGGGCTCACACTTATTCCGACTATCATCGCGTGGTATCAGGGCACCTTGCCGGGAGTGAACCCGAGCGACGGTTTCGTCGGTCGCGGACTGGTGTATGTCTTTCCGTTGTTAAAAGGCGTGCTCTATTGGATTCGGTTCATTTCGTCGGACGCCGGCAGCACAATCAAAACCACGATGTTTATGCGCGGTGAGTGGGGCGACGGATCGGCATGTCGTGCGATTGTCAGTGCTGTCGTGTATGGTTTGTTCTATGCCGGTACGGCGTCGATTCTACTGTGCGTCCCGGCCGTCTATCGATTTGTGCGCGATCATCTCACACACTGGAACAAGCGTGTTCACGAGCCGATGGCGTGGTTGATGCAGTATGCGCTGTATGCCCTGGGTGCCATGCTGGTCGCGGTGGCGCTGTCACCGGTCACGACACAAAGCTGGCACGTGATTCTGATCCTCCCCGCCGCCTGTCTGTCGGCGTCGTATTGGTTTGAACAGCAATGGATGAACGGACGCGCGTTAATGCGATACGCGATCATCGCCCTGATCGTCATTCGCATCCCGTTGACCATCACCTTCGGTCTGGGCCACGACCGCTACCGCAAACGCCCCCTGTCGGAATTCGTCGATGAGGCCAATATCTCACCGGAATTGCGCGAGCTAATCCCGAGGGTTCCGGCGGAGAAGGAGGAATGAGTCAGTTAATGCTGTATCCCAAGACCACGAATTGGCCTCAAATTGAGTCCAATTGATCTCAATTTGAGTCCAACCTACACCTACCGAGTCCCCCCTAACCCCTTGATCCCCCATTGATTCGATAAAATCGATCCGGTATACTCCGAGGCTGTACCGCTCCGGACAGGGGCAACGATGGCCGGTCCGGCGCCGTAGCCCCTTGAGGCTGTGGCGAGTGGAAACGAAGTGGAACGACGAATGGAGCGAGAATGAACAAAGTTGTGGCCAATGCCGCCGAGGCGCTCAAACACGCCGGGGTCCGTGACGGCATGACCATCATGGCCGGAGGCTTCGGCCTCTGCGGGATTCCTGAAAACCTGATTGCGGCGTTGCGCGACACCGGAGTAAAAGACCTGACAGTGATCTCCAATAACGCCGGCGTCGATGATTTCGGTTTGGGGTTGTTGTTGGAGACTCGTCAGATCAAAAAGATGGTCTCCACCTATGTGGGCGAGAATGCGATCTTCGAGAAGCAATTCCTCGATGGTGATCTCCAGATTGAATTCGTGCCGCAGGGGACCTTCGCCGAACGGATCCGTGCCGGTGGCGCCGGGATTCCCGCATTTTACACGCCGACCGGATACGGCACCATGATCGCCGAAGGGAAAGAGACGCGGGAATTCAACGGTCAGCACTACGTCATGGAGCGCGGGCTCACCGCCGATCTGTCGCTGATCAAAGCGTTCCGCGGCGACAAAATGGGCAACCTGATCTACCGCAAAACCGCGCGGAACTTCAATCCGATGATGGCCACAGCGGGAGAGATCGTCTTGGCCGAGGTCGAGGAGTTGGTCGAGACCGGTGATATGGATCCGGATAACATCCACACCCCCGGCATCTTTATCGATCACATCTTCCAGGGCACCAATTACGAAAAACGCATCGAGCAGCGGACCACCCGTCCGCGGTCATGTGGGATACAAG
>WJJR01000398.1 GCA_014729565.1 Candidatus Zixiibacteriota bacterium
CGTGGCCCTCGCAGAACCAGTCGAGTACTTCATCGGGGAGTTCTCCGTGAAGAAACCACCGCATTTCCGAGCTGAACAGATACATACGCCTCCCTGCTACCTCGGAATATGACTCTCACTCAGGAGACGGCAAGGGTAATCTCCAAATCACAGCCAGAAGCAGCGATCTGGCCTACTTGTGGTATGCCTCACCACGGTCAATCGAGAATGCACGCGCAGTCTGCTCCATTGCAGTAATGAGAGCCAGATCATGGGGCAGCGTCATCGGGCCGAATGACCAGAGGAACGCAGCTCGGGAGAGCACCGTTTCGTTAACACCACAGGCACCGCCAATGATGATCACAATGTGTCCGCCGTGAGTGTCAAGCAGATCTCTTACAGTACCGGCGAAGTCCTCTGACGTCGATGATTGGCCACGATTGTCGCAGACAATAACGGCGGCGCCTTTGTGTGGGGCCAGTCGATCGACAATCCGTTCGGATTCGGCGTGGCACACATCAGCATCCGTACGATCACGGCCGGATACTGGCTTTACGTGGTCTATGTCGACCTTGGCATACTTCGAGAGAAACTTTGTGTAGTGGGCAACAGCGTCTGCCGCCCAACCCTTGGTAGGCTTACCAACAGTGAGGAACGTGACCGTCATCAGTGTGTCACAGCGTCATTCAAACAGTGCCTGCACAAACTCTGCGGGTTCAAACGATTGCAGGTCGGCGGCGGTCTCCCCTACGCCGATCCACTCAACCGGGATTTGCAGTTGATGGGCGATGGCGAGTACGATTCCGCCCTTGGCGGTACCGTCGAGCTTTGTCAATACGATACCATTGACGTTGATTGCTTTGGTAAACTCCATCGCCTGCAAAAGACCGTTTTGTCCGGTGGTTGCATCCATCACCAGGAGACAGCGCAGGTGGCCGCCGTGGTCGCCGATGGCCTTGTTGACCGAACGGCCGATCTTGCTGAGTTCGGCCATCAGGTTCGACTTGCTCTGGAGACGTCCGGCGGTGTCGATGAGTACATGTTGCGTACCGCGGGAATGCGCGGCCTTGACGGCGTCAAACGCAACCGCGGCGGGATCACCCCCGTGTGTGGAACGGACAATCCTTGCACCGACCCGTTCGGCCCAGATTTCGAGCTGTTCACCGGCGGCCGCGCGAAAGGTATCGGCGGCCGCAAATACCACCGTCTCCCCTGCTTCATGATAGTGGCTGCCGATTTTGCCGATGGATGTCGTCTTCCCGACACCGTTGACTCCGACGAAGAGGACGACATCAGGAGGTGTTGTATTGTCAACCGGTGCGGCGCGATTGGCAACCAGGAACTCGACCATTTCAGCCTTGATGCGCTCGAGCACATCGGTCGATTTCGATACCCCTTCGCGTTCGCACCGTTCGCGTACTTTGACCGACAGCTCCTCGGCCACTTCGACACCGCAATCGGCCGAGATCAGAATGGTCTCGATTTCCTCGAATAACTCGTCATCAAGCGGCACACCCTGATTGAGGGTCTCCTGCAGTTCGGTACCGAACCGTTGTTTGGTCTTCGTCAGGCCGCGCTTGAGACGACCGAAAAATTCTCGCATTGATCCTCCACACACGGGTCAGCGCCCGTGAAGCGGAGCAGGATACGGTATTGGGTGAGGGAATGCAAATGAGACGGGACTATCCCCAACACATGTTACCCCTTCGTGCTACGCCGAGCTGGGGCTCGGCGGTCCGTTCGTTTTGTTTCAGCACCGAGCGGGGGCTCGGTGCTCCGACTATTCTTCGTTGGATTCGGTAATGGAGATAACGGTCCCGTTGGCATCGAGTTCGATGCGCGGTTCGGCGAGGCCGGGGCCATCGTCCTCTTCGCCGGCGCGGTTGAGACGGACGGAGACGATACGTGAAATGCCCGATTGCTCCATGGTGACACCGTAAAGGGCGTCGGCGGCTTCCATCGTGAGCTTGTTGTGGGTGACGATGATGAACTGCGTCTTGGTTTTGAAGCGGTCGATCAGTCGCAGGAAGCGGCCGCAATTCGCATCGTCGAGCGGCGCGTCGACCTCGTCGAGGATACAGAACGGACTCGGCTTGACAAGATAAAGGCCGAACAAGAGCGCCAGGGCGGTCAGGGCCCGTTCGCCGCCGGAGAGCTGGCGCAAGCCGATGAACTTCTTCCCGCGTGGACGCGCGTAGATTTCTATCGGCGATTCGAGCGGGTCTTCGACATTGACCAGCCGCACATCGGCCTCACCGCCGTGGAACAACTCGGTGAACACTTCCTGAAAATGCGCGCGTGCGGTTTCGAATGTTTCGATGAAACGCTGCCCGGCGGTGCGGTTGAGTTCGGCGATCGTTTCGTTGAGTTCTTTCTTGGCCGTGCGCAGGTCGGAGAGCTGCTTTTCAAAGAAATCCCAACGCTCTTTCTCGCGCTCATACTCTTCGAGTGCGAGTGGATTGACCGGGCCGATATTCTCGATCTTACTTGAGACGTCCGTCACTTTGGCCTTCAGGTCCTCATCGGACAGCGGTGACTCGTCCTCGGGCAACTCCGCCGGATCGAGGGACAGAGATTCCTGAATGTGACGGCGGTATTGATCGAGTTCGGCATCGAGACGCGACCGGTCGACCTCGATTTGCGAGCGCTTGCGCTCGGCGTCATCACGGCGGCGGCGAACATCTTTGACC
>WJJR01000399.1 GCA_014729565.1 Candidatus Zixiibacteriota bacterium
AAAAGGTCGTGTGTTGACTCCAAACCGAATGATGTAACTGAATCAGACAATCAGAACTTCGCGTAGGTGCGGCTCTTAGCCGCACCGGTCCGTCCAAGAGCCGGACGTACGCGATAAACCTATGGCTTTTTCAACACGCCCTGACACCCCGGGCTACCGGCTGCCGCACCTTCGGGGCTCCCCCCAAACCCCTCACACTCAAGATGCTATCACCCTCAATGCCTGACAATTTCCGTTCCGATTTCACCGATTGCCCTTGGGCTGACCGGCCTCATGCGTAATATTCCGGTGGGTTTGATGTTATGTGGATGACGCTGATCAAAATCGCCGCTGTTGTGCTGATCACCACCGTGATCGTGGCCGCCTTTGTCAATCCGCCGCCGTTGGGCTCGATGCCGCAGGGCGGAGCGGTCTCGCGGCTGTTTTTCTTCCATGTACCGATGGCCCAGGTGGCGTTTGTCTCTTTTGTGGTGGCGGCGCTCTATGCCATCGCCTACCTGCGCAAGCGCAACAACGAGCACGACCGCTATGCCCACACCGCCGCCGAGCTGGGCATCCTGTTTGCGATCATCGCCCTGGTCACCGGCTCGATCTGGGCCAAAGCGGCCTGGGGGGCGTACTGGAACTGGGATCCGCGGCAGCTCTTCCTGTTTGTCCTGATTCTCTTCTATGGAGCGTATTTCGCTCTGCGACAATCAGTTGTACAGGCCGACACGCGCCGGCGCCTGTCGGCGGTCTACCTGATCTTCGGCGGGGCAATCTCGCCGCTGCTGTTTTTCGTGCTGCCCCGCATGTACCAGTCGCTGCACGGCGAGGCCAACAAAGTGGTCACCGACGCCGGCTCGAACATGTCGCCGACGGTTTTGACATTCTTCCTCATGTCCACGGCCGGATTCCTGTGTCTCTATGTCTGGCTGCTCAAATTGGGAGTAACGGCATCGCGTATTGAAGAGGAGCATTTAGCCTGATGGATGCGAACTATACCGCCCTGATTGGGGTACTGATAACATGGGCCGGCATTGTCTGGTTCATCTGGCGAGTCGACCGAAAGATCAACCGTAAGGGTCCATCGCATGAATAAACGATACATCATCGGCATCGCGGTCATCGCTATCTGCGGCGTGATCGGCTTCACTGCCTTCAAGGGCTCCCTGACACCGTATGTCGGCTTCAACGAGGCCAAGGCGCTCGACCGTCCCTGCCAGGTCATGGGCGATATCGACAAGGAGAACGTCAACTACGATCTCGAAGCGGGCGTCCTCCACTTTACGATCATCGATGAGAGCGGCGAGGAGTTGCCGGTCTCGTACGCCGGTGTCAAACCCGGAAATTTCGACCAGGCGATGTCGGTCGTCTGCAACGGCAAGTTCGAAGACGGCACCTTCCACGCCGAGCGCCTGCTGGTCAAGTGCCCGTCCAAGTACCAGGGCCTTGAAGAAGAAGGCGCCGACAATCCGCACGAGACCGACGCGCCGGCGACGATCGAAGACGGCGTGTAGGACACGATCACAGGAAATCACAAAGGGGCGTCATCGACGCCCCTTTTTCTATTCATAGGGGAGGGTGGATTTGAACTACCGACGACCTGTGTATAAGACAGGCGCTCTGACCGACTGAGCTACTCCCCCGAAAACTCCTGTTCCGCCGAGTTCATACACATTCTACTGTCATTCCCGTCCGCCGCGGCGGAGAAATCCATTTTTCTGTCAGTGATGGTCGAAGGGCTCAGAATGGGTTCCTCCGCCGTGGCGGACGAGCGCTCGGCCGCCTGCATTGAGCCGATTCGAAATGTGCGCTCCTACGTTTTGTTCCCTCTCCACCAAACGGTCTTTTGTTTGGCTTGATTTGAGCATGTCGAAGGGGGAGAGGTTCAGGTTGAGGGGGATACGCCGAGCCGAAGTTCGATGCTCCCAGGCGCTTCCCCGCATCCCGTTCCCTGACGCAACGTTCCGCCGATTCCTGCCGATAAGTTCAACGGGGAGGGGGTAAAACGTTTCCTCGCCAGGAGGGCGTATCCTGCAACATCCTGCCAACCAGAGCACTGCCACCCGGGGGGCCGTGTCCGGGCCGGCCCCGGCGAAACCGTGTGCACCACTGGCCGGAGCACATACCAGTAAGGAGTTGATCCGGCAACTCTTCGATCTCAATACCGTTTTTGAGATCTCGCAGAGCTTCCACTCGGTGCTCGACACCCACGCGCTCCTCGACGGGATCATCATGACCACGATCGGCCAGATGGGGGTCGGGGCCGCGGCGGTTGTGGTCCAGATGCCGGGCGAATCGCAGCGGTTGTCGCTCACGCGTTCCAAAGGTTGGGTCGATATCGATGATTCCGAATGGCATGTCGAATTGCGTTCGCCGTTTGCCAAGGTTCTGCACAACGAAGCGTGTCCACTGCTGGTCGACGACATCCTGCCACGCATCGACACCGATCCGCATTTTGTCGACTTCCTGCCGCGTGTCGGGTGTGCGCTGGTGGCGCCGTTTGCGGGACGCGACCGTTTGCGCGGTGTCCTCTACACCGCGCCGAAACTGAACGGGCATCCCTTTACCAACGATGATCTGCAATTCCTCGGCATGATCACGCAGCAGATTTCAATCGCCGTCGACAACGCCATTCTCTACGAGTCCGAACGTCGCGCGGCACGTGAACTGATTGCCGCACGCGAACGCCTGGTACGCAACGAACGACTGGCAACATTGGGACGACTTTCCGCGGCGATTGCCCACGAAGTCAACAATCCGCTCGGCATAATCCGCAACTACCTGCAGGTGATGCGCGATGATCTTGCGGCGAATCCGCATACGCTCGATACATTGAATATGGTCGCCGATGAGGTCGACCGGATTGCCCGCATCGTACGGCAGTTGCTTGACGCATTCCGCCCCGATGCCAGCCGGCCGGCCGCGATTGACATTGGCGAGGTACTCGATGCCGTGCTCGTGTTCCTGCGCGGTGAATTAAAACGCGACGGTGTCACGGTGGAATCATCGGGATTCGACAATCTGCCGTTTATCATCGGCCGCGAGGATCCGCTGCGCCAGGTATTCATCAATCTCGCTCTCAATGCGCGGGATGCAATGCCCGATGGCGGCACGCTGACGATTACCGCTTCTGCCGACGATGAATTTGTCACGGTATCGTTCACTGACGAAGGCTGCGGCATTGCCGCCGATGCGCTCGAGCAACTGTTCGATCCGTTCTTTTCCACGAAGAAAGATGGCCGCGGCACCGGGCTTGGACTGTCGATCTGCCGCAGTATCCTCGAGGGATTCGGCGGGCGGATTGAAGCCGAAAACGTCGATGGCCCCGGCACCGGCGCGGTCTTCCGTGTGTGTGTGCCACGCGTCGATGCCGGCAGTGACCCGCTGCAATCTGACACCGACTTACAACAAGGACCCGACTCATGATGACCACCACCGGCACCGCGACAACAACCAAGTCTGACCTGCAAGTCACAGTCACGACCGGACGAATACTCGTTGTCGATGACGAAGAACGTATGGCGTCATCGTTGCAGGCGGTATTGGCCAAGGAGGGTCATGAGGTTGCAATTGCACTGTCGGGAGACGAGGCGCTCGAGTGCCTCAAGCGGGAACCGTTCGATGCGCTCTTAGTCGACGTGCGCATGCCCAAGGTTGGCGGTGTCGATGTCCTGCGCCAGGCACGCGAGACCAATCCCGAACGTCCGGTCATTCTGATGACGGCGTACGCATCGCTGGAAAACGCGATCGCAGCGATTAATGAAGGTGCTTACGACTATCTGCTCAAGCCGATCGATCTGACCGAAATGCGTCTCACCGTTCGCCGTGCGATTGAAGCGTATCGCCTCAATCAGATGCAGTGGAGTCTGCTGGACGAATTGCAGGACAAGAATAGATCACTGTCCAGGCGTGTTGTTGAGTTGAACGCTTTACATGAAGTCGGTGCCGCACTCTCGACCACCGGTGAAGTCGGAGCGTTGTTAAAGTCGATTCTCAATTTGGCCACCGGTGTGATCGGCGCGCAGTACGGCTCGATCATGCTAATGGACGAAGAACGCGGCACGCTGCGTGTGGCCGCCAACAGTGGGCACATCCCCACGTCGGGTGAGCCGGTCACCGAGATTCCGATTGGTGACTCGATTGCCGGACAGGTGGCGCGCACGGGTGAGCCGTTGATTGTCAAAGACGTCGAGAACGACCCGCGGTTTTCGCGTCGTAATCGTCCACAATTTGAAACCAGTTCGCTGATTTGCGCACCGCTGAAGACTCCGAACAGCGTACTGGGCGCCATTAGTCTCTCCGACAAGCGTGATCACACCACCTTCACGATGGAAGACTTGCGTCTGCTCGTAACCCTCGCAGCACAGGCGGCAATGGCAATTGCCGATTCACAGCACTACCAGCAGATCAGCCAGCAACTCGATGAAATCACGGCGTTGCACAATCTGTCGGACACGCTCACCAAAGTTGAACGGACCGATGAAATGGTCGATGCGGTGTCAAAAACACTGCGTGAGGTTGCCAATTGCGAACGGATTCAGTGGTGGGAGTGGCACAGCGATCCCAAGCAGATCGTCCTGGCCTTCGACAGCCAACGCGCCGTGGCCGGCCAGAGCGAAGCGAATGCCATCACCGCGGTCTGTGAAACGTTCAGCGACGCCGACAGTTGCGCGCGTGCGATCCGTGAGGCGATGAATCACATCCAGTCGCCCGCCGGTGTCGGCACCATACTCGCACTCCCCGTGCATTCGGCCGAAAGCCCGCTCGGTGTATTTGCGTTGTTCCGCGATCACTCGCGCCCATTCAACGAACACGAGACGCACCTGGTCAATCTTGTCCGGTCACAGGCCGAGCGAATCTTCGAACGGCAGCGCGCGCTCCTTAATGCGTCGCGGCTGGTTACGATGGGCAAGATGATCTCGGAGATTTCACACGATTTGCGCAAGCCGCTAACGAACATTCGCGGGGGACTCCAGGTGCTGCAATCACGCGTCGTAGACGATCAGGAGAATGTTGGCATCCTCAAAGAAACCGACCGGGAGATCGTTCGTTTGGCCACGCTGGTGCAGGAATTGGTCGATTTCTCCAATCCCACCCGTTACCGGACCGCACGGCGCGACATCGCGTCGGGACTGAGGCGTGCGGTGCAACTGACCGAGCGCGCCGCGCACAAAAATGGTGTCACAGTCAACGCCACCATTCCCGACCGCCTGCCCCCGATCTTCTGCGATGAAAACCAGATAATCGAAGCGTTGTTGAATGTTCTGATGAATGCCATCGAAGCGATGCCGACCGGCGGTACACTCACATTCCATGTTGAAGTCGAAGAAAACGATGACCCCAACGAACAACTGGTCATCACCATCGCCGACACCGGCCCCGGCATGCAGCGCGCCGAGCTGGCCCGCATCTTTGAGCGCTACTACACAACGAAGGAATCCGGCACCGGCCTCGGCCTCCCCATTGTCCAGCGCATCATCCAATCCCACGATGGCGCGGTCACGGCGGACAGTTCCCCGGGTGTAGGCACGACGTTTCGAGTGGAGTTGCCGGTGCGGTGAGGGGGGATGGCTTCCTTTCCGTTGACCTCACCTGCACATAGAAACCTCAATGATGAAATGTCATCCCCGCGAACGCGGGGATCCAGCGTCTTTATCACCGACGACCACTAAGGACAAATGTCAGGATACAAATCCCGCCAATACGGGTTTTCTCTTTCTATTAACTCCAATTTCCATTCTCTCTTCCATTTCTTCAACTGCCGCTCACGCTTGACTGCCTCGTACGCATCCTCAAAATGCTCAAAGTAGACCAGCATATTGACCTTATACTTCCTCGTGAACCCATCCACTGCACCGCTTTTGTGTTCGGCGACCCGTACAACCAAGTCACGGGACATTCCAACATATAGTGTTCCATTTCTCCGGCTTGCGAGAATGTAGACATAGTAATCGTGCATCGTACCATACTCAGTTTGGGCTTTGTACGATCATACCACCTCTCCACCTGTGGCAATCACTTCTGTCATGCCGCGAGCGAAAAGACACTGGATCCCCGCGTTCGCGGGGATGACATAGGGGTGGGGAATGACAAAGCGGTGGGGAATGACAAAGGGTTGGGGATCACATG
>WJJR01000400.1 GCA_014729565.1 Candidatus Zixiibacteriota bacterium
GCCATAACCGACCACGACCACCTTTGAGCCGGCGAGCAGGTGATTGGTCGCGCGCAGAATACCGTCAATTGTCGACTGGCCGGTCCCATACCGGTTATCGAAGAAATGCTTCGTCTCCGAATCGTTGATGGCAATCATCGGGAACTTCAAGACGCCGTGATTGGCCATGGCACGCAAACGGATAACACCCGTGGTGGTTTCCTCCAGTCCGCCCCACACCTCTTCGACGGATCCGTCCGTCGCCTTGTGCAATGCGGTCACCAGGTCAGCGCCGTCGTCGATCGTAATCTGCGGATCGTTCTCCAGTACGGAGTCGATGTGCTTGTAATACGTCTTGTTGTCTTCCGCACGGACGGCGAACACACCGATCTTCGAGTGTTTGACCAGCGACGCCGCAACATCGTCCTGGGTGGACAGCGGGTTCGATGCACACAACCGGACGTCCGCCCCACCCGCTTTCAGCGTCTCCATCAAGTTCGCGGTTTCGGTGGTCACGTGCAGGCAACAGCTCACGCGCAGACCTTTGAGCGGCTTTTGTTGTTTGAATCGCTCGCGGATCAATCGCAGGACCGGCATGTTCTTCTCGGCCCACTCAATCCGCATGCGGCCCTTATCGGCCAGTTTGATATCCTTGATATCGTATTTCAGTGCCATAACCGGATCGTCCTCCTATGAGTGATTAATCAGAATTATGCGTCCTTGCGCAGCGCTTCCGCTTTATCGGTCTTCTCCCACGTGAAAGTCTCCTCGGTCCGTCCGAAGTGGCCGTACGCGGAGGTGGGCGTGTAGATCGGCTGACGCAGATTCAGTGTATCCAGAATGCCCTTAGGCGTCAATTCGAAATGCTTGCGGACCATCTTCTCCAATTGGCCGTTGGGAACTTTCTCCGTCCCATCACAAAAGACCATCACCGAGACCGGTTCGGCGACGCCGATAGCATACGCCAACTGCACGGTGCAGCGTTCGGCCAGATCGGCGGCCACGATATTCTTGGCAATGTAACGGGCCATGTAGGTCGCCGAGCGGTCGACCTTGCTCGGATCCTTGCCGCTGAAGGCGCCGCCACCGTGCGGGGCAAAGCCGCCGTAGGTGTCGACAATGATCTTCCGTCCCGTCATCCCGGTATCAGACTGCGGCCCGCCGATGACGAACTTGCCTGTGGGGTTGACATGGTAAATGGTCTTGTCATCGAGCAGCGACTTGTCGATCACGGGATTGATCACGTGGTCGATGATCTCCTGCCGTGCGTCGCCGGTAATCTGCGTTCCTGTCTTGTCAAGGATCTCCGTCGTGTGTTGCGTTGAGATCACAACCGTGTGCACGCGGTGCGGCTGGCTGTCGTGGTACTCGACAGTGACTTGCGATTTGCCGTCGGGCCCGAGGTAATCAAGGGCGCCCGTTTTGCGTGTGGTTGACAACTGCTTGGTCAACTTGTGCGCGAGCATAATCGGCAATGGCATGAGTTCCGGTGTTTCACGGCACGCATAGCCGACCATCAAACCCTGGTCGCCGGCGCCGCCCGTGTCGACACCTTGCGCGATGTCGGGCGACTGGCGGCCGATGGCATTGAGTATCGCGCAGGCGTCCGCATTGAACCCGTACCTGCTGTGTGTGTAGCCGATGTCGGCCACGTGCTCGCGTACGAGGTCGTTCACTTCCACGTACGTGCCGGTCGTAATTTCGCCGCCGACAATGACGAGGCCGACGGTAATAAACGTTTCGCACGCGACCCGACCATTGGGGTCATTGCTGAGCACGGTGTCCAGCACCGCATCCGAAATGCGATCGCACACCTTGTCGGGGTGTCCTTCCGTGACGGACTCCGACGTGAACAGAAAGTCATCAACCATGTGTCTCTCCCGGTTCGAAGTGGTCCATTCGCCGCTGACGCAGCGTCCTAGTTGTTCAGGCCCACCTCAGATGAATCACCAACATTTAACTGCTGCGCATTGCCCGTCACGATCGCATTGGACCCAACCAATGAATCATGCAGCACGCAGCGGCGCACGTCGGCGCCGTCTGATATAATCGAATTCGAAACAATCGAGTCGCGCACCCGGGACCCGTCGCCAATCGACACGTGCGGACCGATAATCGACCGCTGCACCTGGGCGCTCGGAGAAATGTACGACGGTGGAATCACAATCGACTCGGGGGGATGGTACGTCTCCGTATGCTTCTCCAGCAGATGCCGATTTGTTTCCAACAACGTTTCCCGTTTGCCGCAGTCGAACCACCCCGAGACGTGCTTGGCCTGCATCTTGCAGCCGCGATCGACCATCAACTGTAGCGCGTCGGTCATTTGCAGTTCACCGGCGGCCGTTTGATTGCGTTTGATCACCTCCGACAACGAATCGCGCAGCAACTGCGTGTCTTTAATACCGTACAGACCGATCACCGCGAGATTTGATTGGGGGTGCTCCGGCTTCTCTACCAGACGCGTCGCCAAACCGTTTTCGGTTTCCACCACGCCAAAGCGCCGCGGATCCTCGACTTCCTTCACACCGATCGCGTCGTCATCCCCGTCCATAAAGGTATTCAGGTCGATTTCGAGAATGGTGTCGCCCAAAATGATCAGTATCGGATCGTTGCCCTCGATGTCCTGGAGGGCGAGATGAATGGCGAACCCGAGGCCCTTGAGTTCCGCCTGATAGACAAAGCGGACGTCCAGATCGTAGCGCGAGGTGACGTAGTCTTTGACC
>WJJR01000401.1 GCA_014729565.1 Candidatus Zixiibacteriota bacterium
GATCAACACACCCAGGCTGATCTGCACGCCCAGCCGCCACCGTCGATACGACGTCGACGATGACAATTGCGCGGCGCGGCCACGCACACGCGCCGCCAGGTACCGTTTGATCCGCAGTAGTATTGCGAACACGAGTTGTGCCCCCAAAACTCGGACTACTCGTCCGAGGTATTCGTCGCGTCCGCCGTCGTGTCGCGTGACGGTGACTGCGGCGTGTCGGTGTCGCCACCTTGACGGTCGTTGTCGGACCGCCCCTGCTCGTGATGTTCGTACGCCCGGATGATGTTGGACACCAGGCGGTGGCGTACGACATCGCGGTCAGTCAAATTGACAAAACCAATGCCCTTGATGCCGCTGAGAATGCGATGTGCGGACACCAAACCGGACTCGGTCCGTTTATCCAAGTCAATCTGTGTGATATCACCGGTGATTACGGCCTTCGACCGTTCTCCCAGGCGCGTCAGAAACATCTTCATCTGTGCGGGCGTTGTGTTTTGCGCCTCGTCGAGGATGATGAACGAGTGATTGAGCGTACGGCCGCGCATGAACGCGAGTGGTACGATCTCAATCGTGCCGTTCTCCATCAATCGCTGGATCTTGTCCACCGTCATCATCTCGTGCAAGGCGTCGTACACGGGCCGCAAATACGGATCGACCTTCGCCCGAATATCGCCCGGCAGGAACCCGAGCGATTCGCCGGCTTCCACCGCGGGACGCGCCAAAAAGACCCGATTGACCAGTTTCGCCTTCCATTCGGCAACCGCCATGGCGACCGCCAGATAGGTTTTGCCGGTCCCGGCAGGACCGATACAAAACGTAATATCGTAGTTCTCAATCGCTTCAAGATACGCCTTCTGCCCGAGTGTCTTGGCGACAATTCGCTGACGTCCGACGCCGGCCAGATCGGGCGATGTCTCCAGTTGGGACGATGGGCCGTCCATCCCCTCGGATACCAGCGTCATCGCATAGTGCAGGTACCGTTCGGAGAGTTCGCCGGTCTTGTCGACGTGGCGAATGAGATCGGCGAAGAGCCTTTCGACCGCATGAACCTTGTTCGGCTCACCGACCACGGTAACTTCATCGCCACGCGCTGTGAGATGGACCGAGAACCGCGCCTCGATCAGACTGAGAAAGACACTGTGTTGCCCGAACAATACGCGCGGGTCACAGTCGGCAATCTCGATGCTACGCTGAATCTGCTGGCGGGTCGTATCACCAACTGGCATAATTGAATGTACTCTCGGCTCCTTTTCCGGCTACTACCTATATCGGCCCAACCGGCCCTATTATTGTCGGACGATTCACTCTGCGGATATCTCTCGGATCATAGAGTACGAACAATATATGCAGCCTGTTCCGATTCCGTTTGAAAAACCTCACGGGGCAGTATAGCGGAACCACAAGGTCTTACATGTCAATTACATAGAATATCCCTGAGTGTCATTTGCGGCGTATGTCAAGGCCCAACTCGCGCAATTGCTGCTCATCGACCTCCGACGGTGAACCATCCATAAGTGATTGCGCCTGAGTCGTTTTCGGGAATGCGATTACATCGCGAATCGACTCCGCCCCGGTCATAATCGCCACAATCCGGTCAAACCCCGGTGCGATACCACCATGCGGGGGAGCCCCGTAATCGAGGGCGTCCAGTAGAAATCCGAACATTCGCTGGGCGCGTTCATCGTCGATCCCCAAGGCATTGAGAATTCGGCGCTGCAATTCCGGTCGATGATTCCGAATACCGCCTGAGGCGATCTCGGTCCCGTTGAGCACCAGATCGTACTGATGCGCTCGAATTTGCTCCCACGGATGCTCCGGAGTGCCGGGTGCCGCATCGGTGGTAAAGCCGGCTTCCAGCTTGTCGAGATCGTCCTCGTATGGATGTGTCACAATATTGTGCATTGCGTCGTAGCGCCCCGCTTCTGTGTTGTACTCGAAGAGCGGGAATTCGTGCACCCACAGGAAGGCGAATTTGCCGGTGTCGATCAGATTCAGCCGTTTGGCGAGTTCAATGCGGAGTTTTCCGAGTGCCGCACGGCATGTCGCCACATCGGCAGCCACAATCAGGACCGCATCGCCCACTTGAGCCTCGGTCTCACCGGTGATGCGATCGAGCGCCTCAACCGCAAGGAACTTGGTAATGGGGGATTTGACCCCTTCTTCCTGATAGAGAATATGAGCCAATCCGGCGGCGCCGGCTGATTTGACGACATCCTCCAACTCACCGATCTCCCGCCGTGACAAGGTGGCCAGTCCCGGCGCCCGGATACCCGCGACTCGACCCTTCTTCTCGATGGTGCTGTCGAAGACCTTAAAGCCCGAGTTGGCGACGGCACCGGACAGATTCACGATCGGCAGATCGTAGCGCAGGTCCGGCTTGTCAGAGCCGTATGTGTCCATCACCTCTTCAAAACGCATCCGCTGGAACGGTGTCACGATTGTTACGCCCAGCACTTCTTTGAACAGATGCGCCATCATCCCTTCGATGACCGCCCACACGTCCTCGGCCGTGACAAACGACATCTCCATGTCGATTTGGGTATGCTCGGGCTGGCGATCGGCGCGGAGATCTTCGTCACGCAGGCACCGCGCCAACTGGAAGTAACGGTCAAATCCAGAGATCATTAGAATCTGCTTTAGCAATTGCGGTGACTGCGGCAACGCGTAGAAGCGGCCCTTGTGCACACGTGACGGCACCACGTAGTCACGGGCTCCTTCCGGTGTCGACCGGATCAGCAGCGGTGTTTCAATCTCATAGAATCCCTGACCGATTAAGTAATCGCGAACCGCTTTGGCGGCCTCGTGTCGGATGCGCATCGATTCCTGCAGCGGACCACGCCGCAGATCGAGATAGCGCCACTTCAATCGCAGTTCTTCGGACGCATCGGTCTCGTCGAGAATCTCAAACGGCGGTGTCTTTGAGCGATTGAGAATCTCCAGCCGCGATACCTGAACTTCGATCTCACCCGTGTCGAGGTTCTCGTTGCGGGTCCCTTCGGGACGGGCCTGAACATCCCCTTCAATGCCGATGACTGTTTCCGCGCGCATGGCAGTCGCGGTCGACATCATCTCATCGTCGATCTCCTGAGGATTAAACACGATCTGCGTCAAGCCATAACGATCCCGGAGATCGATAAACAGCAAACCGCCCAGGTCGCGCCAACGCGCGATCCAGCCGTTGAGGCGTACGGTCTTGCCGATATCGGCGGCGCGCAATTCGCCGCATGTATGGGTGCGTTTGATCTGTTCGATTAAAAGCTTCACTGTGCGACTGTCCTGGGGTTGGAAGTTGAAAAAGCCCGGGTCAATGATCCCGAGTTTAGCTTAGCTACAATCAAATTCGAGGAGTCGGTTCACGTACGAAAGGTTTCTGCCGTCCACTGATCGGTATCGGCGGGAATCTCCGTTTGCTGACTGTCATCCATCCGCCTGAGAGTGTACTGTCCGCGCTCGATCTCGTTGTCGCCGATCAAAATCGCCACGCGGGCGTTGCGGCGGTTGGCATCTTTCATCTGCGCCTTCAGGCCGCGACCGAGAAAATCGCCATCGGCGGTAAAGCCGAGTGCGCGCAGACGATTGAGAATCTGCGGCAGGCGCTCAATCGCCGCAGCGCCGAGCGCACAGACAAACACATCGAGCATCGGTGGTTCAGCCAATTCAATTCCGTTCGCTTCGAGCGTTGACAGGATGCGTTCGATACCGGAAGCGAAACCAACCGCCGGTGTCGGCGGACCGTCGAGTGTTTCCACTAACAGGTCGTATCGCCCGCCGCCGCAGAGTGAATCTTGTGACCCAATGCCCTCGGCCTTGATTTCGAATGTCGTGCGTGTGTAGTAGTCGAGGCCGCGCACCATCCGCACGTCGACTTCGTACGGCAGCCCAATCGATTTCAGTCCCGTTTGCACGTCGTGAAAATGCGCACGGTCATCATCGGTGAGAAAACCGTCAATCGTCGGCGCACCGGCCACCACGTCGATGCATTGCTCCACCTTGCAGTCGAACACACGCAAAGGATTGGATTCGGTTCGGCGGTGGCAATCAGCGCACAACCGTTTCCAGTTCGTATCGTCGCGTAAGTACTTTCGCAATTCGACGTCGTGCGCCCGGCGCGCATCGGGTGAGCCGATCGAGTTGATCAAAAGTCGCATCTCGCGGAGTCCGAGTTCGGTCAGCGTTGCATAAGCGAGTGCAATCAACTCAACATCGGCATGCGGCGCATCGGTGCCGAGAAATTCGGCACCGAATTGATGAAACTGCCGATACCGCCCCTGCTGCGGTCGTTCCGCGCGGAACATCGGACCAATATAGTACAGTTTCCACGACGGCCGTTGGGCGCCCAGGCTGTGTTCAAGGAACGCTCGAACTACCGACGGTGTCCCTTCCGGCCTCAACGTGATCGAGCGCCCGCCGCGGTCTTCAAATGTGTACATTTCTTTTTGGACGATGTCCGTGCTTTCGCCGGTCCCCTTGGCGAACAGCTCGGTCGGTTCCATGATGGGGACGCGGATTTCACCAAACCCGAACTGCAGCATAACTTTACGGATGCGGCGCTCGAACTCGGTCCAGCGCGCCGCCGCCTCCGGTAAGAGATCCATCGTGCCATGTAAACGCTTGATGTCCATCGTCGAATCGAATCAGTCGTCCACCTGCGACCCGAGTCGGGCCGCACATCCTTCGTAAGCCGTTCTTCCATAACAAGGGAGACGGCCTCGGACAGGCGAATGTGGCCGAACGGACATTCCGATGTCAACCGGCAAAACGCGGACCGAAATGGGGACCGCAGAATCGTTCTCGCAATTTGGCGCAGAATTGCGTACTTTAATTGAGGCGACTCAAATACTTCCAATAGTGTGCGCGTGTCTGCGGGACCGAATTCAGACACGGCGAACTATGTAAACACGGGTCGACGACCCTTACAGATTGAGGCGGATGTGCCTGACGACTTGCCCCCCCAGAAGTCACGCTGGCATCCACTGTCCCTGCAGCGGTTGGACCCCAACCGTTTCGCGGATGTTGTCAACCGGATTCTTGACGGCCAACTATCGGTGTTGCGATCGCACTCGCCGCACAAATCCAAACGCGTATTGGTCACCGACGACAACGAAACACATGCGCAGATTCTGATGGATGTACTGGAATCGGATATCGGTGTGTCGGCCGACTGGGTGAATTCGGCGGAAAAGTGTGTGCAAACACTGAGACGAACCCGCTTTGATTTGCTCATCCTGGACTACCGTCTACCCCGCAAAGACGGTCTGTGGGTGATTAATCAACTCGTGCGTGAAGAACTGCGCATTCCCGTGCTGATGATGACGTCGTTCTATCACCCGCAACTGGCGGCGTCGATCCGGCAGCGGTTCGCGGTGGAAATCCTCGACAAAGCCAACGGCGGTTTGGAGCCGTTGACGCGCATGGTCGAACGTATGCTGCATGGCACCGCTGCCCCGGCCGCGAATGACTGAGCCCCGCATGTCACCGTTCCATCCGATGACGCATGAGTCGCTGCGTGCATGGGATGAATACACGTCGTTCCTCGCACGTTTGCATGAATCCACCGGCATTGATGATGCCTTGCAGTTGGCCACCGAAGCCATCGCGGCGTGCGGTTTGTTTCACTGTGCCGTGATCTCGCTTCATGACGGTCAGGGCAACCTCGGGCCGATCGGCTACCACGGAGTCCCCAAGGAGTTGATCGACGGGGCGCGCCGTGCACCGCGTGTCAGCAAGGACGTGCGCGAGTCGATCCTGCGCGAAGAGTTTCGCCGCGGGCAATCGTACTACGTACCCGTGGAATCCGGCCTTGATCTGAACGACATTGCCCGCCGTATTCCTCCTCAAGTGCCACTCGATTCAACCGGGTCCTGGCAGCCGGGTGATGAGTTGTTCACGCCGCTGCGTCGTCCCGACGGTGACGTCTTCGGATTTTGCTCGGTCGACAATCCGTGTGACGGCCAGCGTCCCGACCAGGCGACGCTGGACGTGTTGGAGATGCTCGTCGCGGCGACGTCCGAGCACATCCAGATTATCCAATTGCAGGACTCGCTGGCACACGAGCAAGCGCGTTTTGATCGATTGCTCACTCTGACCGGCGATGTGCATTATCGAATCGATTTGGAACGTCGTTGTTTCACCTCGGTCAGCGAGGCTATTGCGCAAATGACGGGAGCCGATCCGACGGAATTTGTCGACCTGCCGTTCGCCGACTGGTTACGGAAATTCGTTCACCCCGACGACCGCGAACGGGTCTGTCTGGGTCCCGATGATGCCGAACGCGTGCACGGCGACGATGTCGATTGGTCGGTCACCTCCGAATACCGCATTGTGCACCGCGACGGCACGATTCGCTGGGTGCGCGATTCCTCACTCGCGCAGCTCGACGATGACGGACTGCTGATCGGTTTCGACGGATTGCTGCGTGATATTACCCGCTCGCATCGTTTGACCCAGGCGCTGGCGGACGTGCAACGCGATTATCACCTGATGGTCGACAAGACTCGCGATCTTGTCTACATGCATGATGACAATGGTCGCATCGTGTACGTTTCACCGTCGGTCGAGCAGTACCTCGGCGTCACCCCGGAGGACATTGTGGGCAGCCACTTTTCCGAGTGGTTGTCGGACAGTCCGATGAACCAGATCGCCTTTGATCTGGTGGAGACGCAGATCCACGGTCAGCAGCAGGGCGAACCGCACATTCTGGAATTGCGCGCGCGCAATGGTCGTCTGCTCACGATGGAGTTTAACGAGGCACTGGTATTCGATGACAACGGGCAGGTGGTCGGGGTCCAGGGCGTGGGGCGGGATGTGACCGAACGCGAGCGGACGATGGCTGAACTGCGCGACAGCCGGAAACGTCTCGATGCCGCGAATACGGCCCTGAAATCGCTCGTTGCGCAGTCCCGGGCACGGCAGGAACGAACCGTCGACTTGAATCGGCGTCTCGAAGAAAAGAACGCGGAGTTGGAATCATTTCTGCATATTGTCGCTCACGATCTCCGTTCACCACTGGTGTCGATACGCGGACTGGCCGGCTTGTTGCGTCGCCGGTACGCCAATCAGCTCGACGAACGCGGGCATCAGATCACGCGGCAATTAGGCGAGGAGGCGTCGCGTTTGGCGCAGTTGGTCGGCGACGTCCTCACGTATGCGGTGGCCGGCGCCGAAGTGGCCGCGCCGCATGAGGTGGATCTCCATGTGCTGCTGCAGACCGTCTGGTCACGCCTGGAGACACAAGGGCTGGCCCACAATGCTACGCTGGCGACCCCGTCCGATTCGATCGCGGTTCGGGGTGATCCCACAGCATTGGAACGCGTCATCGAAAACCTGTTCGTTAATGCCATAACTCACCACTCTCCGGAACGCGAGTCGCAGATTAGCGTGGAGTGGAATCGCGATGACACCGGCGTGACCCTTCAGATCAGTGATAACGGAGTGGGCATCCCACCGGAAGATCGTCCCCATGTGTTTGAGTTGTTCTACCGAGGGCGTAACGCAGATAATTGCGGTTCGGGACTGGGGCTGGCGATTGTAAAACGGATCATCGATGCGCACCACGGTACGATTTCCTGTAGTCCGAATCACCCGAAGGGAACCACCTTTACGCTGCGGCTGCCGCACAACTCACCAACACAGTCACCAATTGAGTAACAGCCTGTTTGAATCGAATTCTATCAGTTACTTCAATTCCATGAGCACATGGTCTCGTGTCGGTGCGGCTTTCAGCCGCACGGGTCCGGTTAAGAGACGGACACTACACGGAACATCTGTCCCAATTGCGATTGACGTGTCCGGCGTTGTGACGTACCGTGAACTGCCTGATCCGACAGGGGAACCGTGGGGAGCCAGTCGAACCGCTCGCGCGGGTTCCACCGAACGGGTGACACGCGCAAGCACGCTAAATTGTTAACCTGACACCGGGCGAAGCACATCTCGTCGTTAGGATATGATATGAAGCATGGTTTGTTAATCGGCATCGGGATTGTCGTGAGTTTAAGCGTTCTTGGGATTGCTGCGAGGCTTGCTGAGAACGCGTACTTGTTTGATTCGGCGCGTGGGGTGGACGTCGGCCCAATGGCCACGGTCAACCGTGCCGAAGGGGATCAGTCGACAACGATGGAGTTTGCACGTCACGATCGCCAAACACCGGCGGCACGTGTTCAGTTTGCCCAGACGGACGATACGAGGCCCGATACGGTGATGATACTGCGCATCCCCGGCGAGCGCCATTTCGGGAGAGTGGCGCAGTTGACCTTCGGCGGCGAGAATGCCGAAGCGTATTTCAATGCCGACGGGGACCGGTTGATCTTTCAATCGACGCGTGGTGGTTACGATTGCGATCGCATCTTTACGATGAACATCGACGGCTCCGATGTGACCCAGGTGTCCGTTCCGGGTGGAGCCACCACCTGTGCCTTCTTCGCCCCCGACGCTGAACGCATTATCTACTGTTCCACGTATCTGGTGAACGACTCCTGTCCACCGAAGCCATCGCGTGAGAAAGGCTATGTTTGGAAGCTCTATGAGGGATATGATGTCTTCGCGGCGGACCCTGATGGGTCCAATCTCGTGCGGTTGACCGATTCCCCCGGCTACGATGCCGAAGCGGTGTACTCGCCGGATGGATCGACCATTCTGTTCACGTCGATTCGCGACGGCGATCTGGACTTGTACACGATGAATCCCGACGGCTCCAACCAGACGCGCCTGACGCGGGAACCGGGCTACGATGGCGGTGGCTTCTTTTCTCCCGATGGGAAACAGATCGTCTATCGCGCCCATCATCCGGAGACCGACGAGGAGATTGCGGACTATCGCTCGTTGATCAAAGATGCCTTGATTCGTCCGATGAATCTTGAGGTGTTCGTGATCAATGCCGACGGGACCAACAGGCGGCAGGTCACAGACAACGGCGCGGCGAATTTCTGTCCGTATTTTCATCCAAACGGAGAGCAGATCATCTTTGCCTCGAATATGGATGATCCGCAAGGGCGGAATTTCGAACTGTATCTCATCAATGTTGACGGAACCGGACTGGAGCGGATTACCTATAATGAGACGTTTGACGGATTCCCGATGTTCAATCATGATGGAACAAAGCTGGTATGGGCTTCCAACCGGAACAATGAGCACCCGAATGAGACGAACATCTTCATCACCGACTGGATCGACTAAAGCGTCCCGACGCCTGCGACTTGCATCCGCCGTTGCGGCGGCGGTGCTCGTGATTGTTTCCGTTTCGGCGGCGTACGCTGATGACGCTGCGGAGCTGACGTCGTTGAGTCTGCGTCTGTCGTACGATGCCGATTCGTGTCCCACGCGTGTGGGTGTGTACCTCGATCAGACAGCCGACACGATCAGCGGCTTTGAGCTGGTGCTCTTGTGGGATCGGCCGGACGCGCTGCGTTTCCGATTGTCCCAAACAACGGTTCCCGGCGCGCGAGGGGAGCGCGACACATTGCCGTCCGATACCGTTGTTGCACCGGTCTTGCTGAGCGACAGCGGTTTGATCCGGAACTGGACTTACCTCGAAGCACGAGGACGGCAGGGGTACATGGCCCGCATCACCGGCCTGGCGCAACTCCTTGACCCGAATCCGGCGTCACGGATCTTACCGGGTGATCACGGTCTTCTCTTTGAACTCCTCGTGGAGATCGTTTCGAATCGCTCAGCAATAGTTGACGGCGATTCGCTGACGTTGGGAATCCAGCCCCAGGTGTCCCGGCTATCCAACGGCGCGGGAGAGTTGATTGATACTGTCCACATGGAGCCCCTTCGAATTCCGATACCTGAGTGTCGAACCAGTGACTGATCCCTCCCCCCAGACCCGCCTAAAACGGATTGATGAACAGAGTTGCCGCTGGGAATATCGGGAGTACCCTCTTGACAGAATCGCCCTGGCACGGTATTTTTGAGCAGGCTGAGGTGGAATGACCTGTCCTCAGAATTCTACTGAGTATCTGAACTACCGAAGCAGGAATGCTGGCCGAGCAATTGTAGAATACGTGCCCGAGAGTACAATCTTAGCAGGAGCTTAACACCCACAGTACTTGTGCTTGGTTTGTTGGACCCAATTCATCCCAGATTTGTCGGGCTCAATGCTCGAGGGGGGTGAACGGGTGTTCGATAACTAGAGACAGGCGCTGGCCCGAGGAATTGAGGGACCGCCTCGGCGAGGTGGGTGTGAGCCAAGTGCAATGCACGTCAGCAACACCTCCTTTACTGAAGCTTGACCGAAGCCGTTTTCGGTTGAGCGTGTAACCAATGCCTTTAACGTCGTGTCCCAGCAAGTGAGGAGAGCTTCATGTCCCCGTATCGTCATCTCGTGACTTGGATTGCCGCCATCGCCATTGTCGCATGCGTTGGGGCCACTCAGGTCACTGCACAGACTCCCGAGATTGTCGTCGACATCGAAGAGGAAATTGGACGCCCCGGGAACTTAGTTCCGATGTCTATCTTGATCGAGAATCTGAGCGATTCGATTGAGGCGTTTCAGATGGGTATCACCCTGAGTCGCCCGGACTTGATGTTCTTTGATGCCGACACGACCGTTGATACGTGCTATGAGTGCGCAGATTCAGCCTGTACCTCGCTGGTTTCCTACCCCTGTACCGTCGAAGTAGTCCCTATCGATGAGCAGGGAACGTTAACGGAGACATGGGATTACGTTCAGGCGCGCACATTCGGGTCATTCGACTTGCGTATCACCGCCATTGCCGACAACAACTTCGATGAGCTGCCCGGACCGATCACGCCCTTTACCAACGGGATTCTGATCAAAGTGGTTGGGAAGGTCTTCTGCGACGTACCCGATACGCTCACTGAC
>WJJR01000402.1 GCA_014729565.1 Candidatus Zixiibacteriota bacterium
ATCCACTGCTCGGCCGTACCAGGTCCGTTATAGAACGCGCGCATGGCCGGTAAGATCGCACAACGCAGCCACCGTCAATCAATGACGAACCAGTTCCTTACCCCATCACTGACCAGCGTCGTCGATTGATATTGGATCGAATGTTTCAACTCGGTTTCGCCATCGATCAAATCGCCCGAACCGGGACTGGTGACAATGAGCGTCGTTCCTGCGGTTGAGATTTTCTTGATGACATACTGGCGCCCGGCGCACGATGCGGCAACGGGAAGGGTGACGATCAACGAATCGCTGACCAACAGTACGCTGTCGTCGGCACCGAGAGTGGTGTTGGAATCGGTGGTACGGACCGTGGTCGCAACCGTTCCCTCGATGGAGATGGGCGACATGATCGTTCCACCTGTCGCGCCATCAACGGTGGCCACGCGCTGCGCATACGGTCCGGTGACCAATCGAATTCGCGGCAGTGTTGTTCTGACGTCAGCCCCATCATCGACAATGATCTCCAACCAGCAGACAGAATCGGCAAAGACGGAACTGGTCAGCGGCATTATTGCACCGATGCGCGTCGACCACAATCCGTCGGGGTCGACGAGGACCGACTGCGTTTCGCCGATACCGCCCGGCCAAATCTCCGTACCATCGATGGCGCTGTCGTAGATCTTAAACGTCATGACTCTTGGGCCGGCAATGAAGGGCGTGCCGTTCGAATCGGTCAATCGACCCTGCACATTGATACTGGTTGGAACGCCGGCCTCGATGGTCACGGCGGACAGAGTGAGAACTGCTATCAACGCAAATCGTCTGATATGCATTGGCCACCTCCAGGACTTTGCATCCCACGTGCACTTCTTTACACCATTGATCTATCCAGGTGGTTGTTCATCGCGCTCTTCAGTTGGTTGTGGCAAAATGCCCATCGGCCGCTCGGCAAATGATCGGGCCTGATGTGGATAATACGAGACAGACGGACGGGAGTGTAGCCTTTTTGCACCATGACCAGTTACACCGCGTGCGATGACCGTAGACAATACTCAAAATCAAAACGCCGAACCGGGCCGGCGCCGGTTCGGCGTTTTGAGGTCAGCGGGTGGTGGGACGGTCGCCGAGTGGGTCAGTCCTTCCGTTTCGAGACAACGTCGATCATCTTGAATTCAGGTGCACCGCCGGTCATTTCCGGATTGGTGAAGATGACCTCGCTGTGGATCTCGTCATCGTTGACCAACCGCATATTCATATCGTAGGTCTGAGTAAATCCGAAAACCGGGTCAAAATCTTCGCCGGAGAGCATCATGGTCTGCGTCTCTTCATCCAGTGGTCCGGAGGCGGTAATCCAATACGTTCCGCCGTTGTCGAGCGCGACCATCGTGTATTCTCCATGGCGACGATCAAATCCGATGATCGCATACCGCTCAACCGGCTGGCCGAACATCGTCCCGGTCGAATGGGTCATAATGAAGCGGCCGCCCAGAATCGATTCGATCGTCGTCGTGGCAGAACTCACGACCGGATCGGCGCCCGGCTGTGGCCACACCGTCATGGTCTCCTCCCACGTGCCTGCCATTTTGTGAAGGAGTTCATGCTCGGGGCCGGGTTGCGCCAATTCCTGCATGACTTGAGTCAGGGAGTCGATGTTCATCTCGGCCTGATCCGGTGACTGGGCCAATCCGACGGCCGGGACCGCAAGACAGGTTGCGGTGATGAGAACCAGATGTCTTAGCGTCTTCACGTAGTTCGTCCTCCAACTGGGTTCACGATATCTTTCGGGGGTTACGCATACTTTTTCACTGCGGCTTCAATATCAGGACCGGCGTTCTTCAGGTCCTCCGGCGTCATCGCGGGGTCTGCGTCCATCTCTGCTTCGACGGCATGAAACCAGGGCTCGGCGATAGCGGGGATTTGCGATGGATTGTCGATATTGAGGACGACAAACGCCGTTCGTTTGCCTTGATCCATGGAGAAATAGACCGCTTCCGGCTTCTGCTCCTCCAGAATGGCCTGTAGTTTCAGGCCAAGTTTGCCCTCCTGGGCCAGTCGGTTGCCGACGGCAACCGGAATCCGAAATCGACACATGAAACGCATAGCAATGCTCCTTCGTTGTGACTCGATTAGAGTCATGATGGCCGAGATGCGAAACAGGAGGAACATTGCCGGGGTTGGCGTCGGGGTCAAGCGATCATTCTACCAAACATCCTCAAAACAGTCCAGCCCTGGCGAAGGGACCTTTCGCACAGGGCTGAACGAATCGGCGAGGTCTTGTTGGACCTGCTGGAACGCTTCCCCGGACGGTCTGGCGAGAGAGCCAACACGGCCGGGAGGGCCCGAAGCAAGGCAGGCCGCACCGCACGACATGCCGATCACTCCGTACGGTGCTATTGAGGATGTGTGGTCCGGAAGGCCTACTGTCCTTCACTATATGACGCCACCGACAGGGCCAACCCTCGCCACTTACTCAAACGTCCTTGGCGCAGCGAATTCGGAATGCGTGGGGGCGATTACAGAGAGATCGTTGAGAAAAATGGCCCGCGGTCGACTGCGGGCCATCTAATCAATAGCGGCTGAAGAACTTCCGTCATTCACACGGATTGGAGGGTGGAGGCCCATTGAAGAACATCATCGTGATC
>WJJR01000403.1 GCA_014729565.1 Candidatus Zixiibacteriota bacterium
AAAATCCCAATCCCAGGAGCTGGCATCCGATGAGAGATCGGTGAACGAGACCAACAACGGTGCTTCACCCGACGTCGGTGAACCGGAGAAATCGGCCACCGGCGCCACGCACGGATTGACCGTGATGTAGTTGGTCTTCACTTCCTGGTCGGAACCGCAGGCGTTGGTGGCCGTCAGGGTCACCGTGTATGTCCCTGCGCTCGTGTACTCGTGTGACGGATTCTGTTGATTCGAGTTGCCACCATCACCAAAATCCCAACTCCATGATGAGGGACCGCCGGTTGACAGATCGGTAAAGTTGACGGTCAACGGTTCGGTGCCTGACGTTGGTGAACCGGAGAAGTTGGCGGTCGGCGCGCCATTGACGGTGATGTAGTTGGTCTTCGTCTCGGTATCACTACCACCGGGGCCGGTTGCGGTCAAAGAGACCGTGTAGGTTCCCGGTGACGAATATTGATGCGATGGATTGGTTGCAGTCGACGTGCCGCCATCGCCAAAGTCCCAATCATACGAGGTGATATCGCCGGTCGACAAATTGGTGAAGTTGACCGTCAACGGCACACAACCCGACGTGGGACTGCCGCTGAAGTCCGCTACCGGCGGCGGTGTTCCCGTGTTCACCGCGTTGAATGCATTGATACGGCCCACACCCATCTTGCCGATGTACTGCGACGAGAGATAGGCGTCGATATTGTCGGCGCTGTTGTACAGTTGGTTGGTGACCTGCGATGCGCTCCAGGTCGGATTCTGCGACCAGATCAACGCGCACACACCAGCCGTCATCGGTGTCGCCATCGAGGTGCCACCTAATGACGCCCAGTAGTCGACGTTCGGATCGGTGTGATCGTGATAGGTCGAGTAAATATTGTCCCCGGGAGCGCAGATGTCGACCCAGGTGCCGTACGTGGTAAAGCTGGCGCCGTCATCCTGCTCGTTGGTCGCTGAGACCGAGATGCAATCACCGCGTCCGTTCAGATAGTCCGGCGGTTCTTCAACACCACTGTTACCGGCCGCGACACAGATGATACCACCGCTATTCAGGAAGTAGGTCGCCGCCGAACTGATACCACCCGAGTTCGACGAGCCCCAGGAGCACGAGGCGATCTGCGCGCCGTTGTCGGCGGCGTAATAGAACGCTTCGGCCGCGGCATCCATCAACACCACACCGTATTCCTGGCCGAGGTAGTTGTACGAATATCCCATGCGCAGGGGCATGATGCGCACGCCGTTGGCATACTCCTGCTGAGAGCCGTTGCCCCATCCACCGGCCACACCGGCCATGCCAAAACCGTCGTTCGTGATCATACCGAAGATGCCGGCCGTGTGCGTGCCATGGCCATTGAAGTCGCGGGGATCGTTGTCCTTGGTGCCGCAGTCTTCGCCCGTCCAGCAGCTTGTGGTGGATTCGACAAAGTCGTAGCCAATCCAGTCGTCGACATAGCCGTTGCCATCGTCGTCCACACCGGCCGAACCATTCAACTCGGCATCGTTGATCCACATGTTGCCGCGCGACGCGCCGGGATTCGATGACGAGGCGTTCACACCACCCAGATCTTTGTGGTAGTACCGGGTGCCGGAATCCAGGATGGCGACGATCGTGGCGTCGCTGCCGGTCTCGATGTCCCACGCTTCCGGCGAGTCGATGTCGTGGTCGCTGGTTTGGTTGTGATACCACTGGTACGGATCGAAGTAGGTGTCGTTCGGTGTGGCGTGCATGGCGTGAATGCCGATCGGCTCCACCCGTTCGACATTCGGATCATTGCGGTACGCATCCATCGCCTGCACCAGCGATCCTTCGCTGATGGTGACTTTATAATGACGTGCCAATTCATTTGCCATCGGACCGGCTTTCCGTTCGGAACCGGCAAACTGGCGCTGCCACTTGCGGACGGCAAAGCGATCGGCCAATGCGTCGAGACTCTTCACGCCCACGTGGGCAGCGATTTGCCCCTTCATCTCGACATTGGGATTGGGAACGTGGGCTTTTGTTACGACGATGAAGCGATCGGGAACGTGTCCCAGGAAGTTTAATTGATTGTGCGGTTGATCAATGACTTGAATGTTATTCGCCGACGCCATTGCGGTCAGCGCCAGAAGCAATACAATAACGCGTAAACAGATCTTCATGAAACCCTCCGGTGAGGTGAGAGCGTTGTCAGCGGTGACTCTCACGGGTGTCCGGTTTGTAACTTCGTCGTCTGACTGGTGAGTAACCTGTTTTACTCTGCACGCGGGGACATGGTTATGTCATGGCGGGGATCATCACCTCCTTCGGTCCCGGGGAGGAGTGGAGTCAACCACATTGACAGCGGTCCGTGACCGGGTGATCGCAATACACCCGCTCTCCACAGGAAGCGCTCCTCCGTGGTTCTCCGGTGTGATTCTCTGACACGCGCTGGTTTGCAGCGTGGTGTCTCCAACGTGTGCTTTGTTACGGCCGATGACCGGGGCTGAGCGTCCGGTAGTGAGAGCAATCCCCCGGTCGCGCTAAGTCAGTAGCCAGTTTTGAGGAATTGGGCAATAGAGTCAAGTATCAAATGGCGGCTGGAGACGATTCAGATACGAAAAAAGACGCCCCCGGGAGAACCCGGGGACGTCTTCCGAGTGGAACAAGAGCGTTTCTACTTGAGAAGCAGCATCTTGCGCGTGGTTGTGGAAGTGGCACTTTCAAAACGATAGAAGTACATTCCTGAACCGAGCGCTGCTCCGCGGTCATCCCGGGCATCGAAGTAAACCTCATGCATGCCTTCGGGCATGTTACCCGATACCAGATGACGGACCGCCTGGCCCAGTACGTTGTACACCGTCAGGTCCACATGGCCGCCTTCAGCCAGGCTGAATCTGATGTTCGTTCCGGCGTTGAACGGATTCGGGTACGAACTTAAGGTATTCAGTTCCGCCGTGGTATTCGTCAGAAGATCCGCCGGGCCCGCTGCGTACACATCGCCACTCTCGCAGGAGCGGGTCACGTGATTGGCGCCGGAATTGTACGTGTTTGAGGAATGAGTCACATTGGTCACCTCAAAACACCATTCACCGACCGGGTTTTTGGTCTTACCCGTTTCGAAGAAGACTGTTCCATCCGTCGCGGTCACACCACTGAATGTCTCCGAGACTGGACCATCTGCAAATGCTTCCACGGTGGCCCCGCTGACCGGCTGTTCGGAGCTATCGTATATGGTAATTGTGCATTGACCCGAAGCGTTCGGGCCCGCATTCTTGCGCGTCACCACAATGTCATGCACATGCATGGTGGCGCCTTGCGGCTCGGTAACCGTGATGTAATCGGTCTTCGACGCGATGTCCGAACCGGCGCAGTTGCTCGCCGTCAGCGTCACGGTGTACGTACCGGCGGTCGTGTATTCGTACGATGGATTCTGCGCAGTGGAAGTTCCGCCATCGCCGAAGTCCCATGACCACGTATCCGGATTGTTCGTTGAGAGATCGCTGAAGCTGACCGTCAGCGGCGCATCGCCGCTGGTGGGCGATCCGCTGAAGTCGGCCACCGGGGTGGTTTCGGTGCACGGGGGTTCGCTGACGGTGATGTAATCGGTCTTGCTCACCACATCAGATCCCGCACAATTGCTGGCGGTCAGGGTCACCGTATAAGTGCCTGCGACCGTGTACTCATGGGACGGATTCTGCGCGGTCGATGTACCGCCATCACCGAAGTCCCAATCCCAGGTGTCGGGATTGTTGGCCGATAGATCGGTGAAGCTGACTGTCAGTGGAGCATCACCGGTTGTGGGTGAACCACTGAAATCGGCGACCGGTGCGGTCTCGGTGCAGGTTCCCGACGAGTACTCAATGTACATCTCGTCGACATACACGAAATCCTCGGAGCGGTTGCCCGATGTCTGATCAGTATCGAGCACGCGAATGTACACTGTTCCACTAACCGTATTCGGGATCGCCGCCGAGTACACCTGCTCGGTCGCGCTGTTGACGGTGACCAGATTCGTGTAGTTGTTGTCGTCGGTCGAGTAGGCGAACACGAAGTCATCGCCATCCGAGTTGTTATTGCGATACCCCTCCACGTAGAACATGAGTGAGGCGCTCGACGGGATGGAGAAGGTCCACTTGTGTTCCAGGTAGGTGTAGCGATTCGAGGGTCTTCCACCCGATTCGCGCTCTTGGATGGACTCACGGACATTGTCGCTTGCATATGTATCGAGATAGCTGCCACTGACCGTTCCGGAGACAGCCGTTTCCGATTGAGCATACGCATTGGTACCTGTTCCCGGCTCGGTGACCGTGATGTAGTCGGTCTTGGTCTCCACGTCGGAGCCGACGGAATTGGTGACAGTGAGTGAAACTGAATACGTTCCCGCGGCGGTGTATTCATGCGATGGGTTCTGCGCCGTCGATGTGCCGCCGTCACCGAAGGTCCAATCCCAGGACGTTGGGCTGCCGGTCGATTGATCGGTGAAGTTCACAGTCAACGGATAGTCGCCGCTCGTCGGTGACCCGGAGAATTGCGCCACCGGGGGCTGCGGACCGGTGTTCACGGCGTTGTACGCGTTGATGCGTCCCACACCCATCTTGCCGATGTATGTCGACGAGAGATAGGCATCGATATTCTCGGTGCTGTTGTAGAGTTGGGTTTCGACCTGCGACGCGCTCCATGTCGGATTCTGCGACCAGATCAACGCCGCCACCCCGGCCGTCATCGGCGTCGCCATTGAGGTGCCGCCCAGGGAGGCCCAGTAGTCGACCGTGGGATCTGCGTGATCGTGGTACGTCGAGTAGATGTTGTCCCCGGGAGCGCAGATGTCGACCCATGTACCATAAGTCGTGAAGCTGGCGCCGTTGTCCTGCTCATCGGTAGCTGACACGGAGATGCAATCGCCACGTCCGTTCAGATAATCCGGGGCTTCCTCAGCACCGCCATTGCCCGCGGCGACAAAAACAAGACCGCCACTGGCGAGGAAATAATCCACTGCGCCTGAGATACCACCGGAGTTCGACGATCCCCAACTGCACGAGGCGATGTCGGCGCCGTTGTCAGCCGCGTAATAGAAGGCTTCCGCCGCGGCATCCATCAGCACGACACCGTATTCCTGGCCAAGGTAGCTGTACGAGTAGCCCATGCGCAGCGGCATCACCTTGACGCCATTCCCGTACTCCTGCTGGGAACCATTACCCCAGCCACCGGCGACACCGGCCATGCCATAGCCGTCATTGGTGAGCATACCGACGATGCCGGCCGTGTGTGTCCCGTGGCCGTTGAAGTCGCGCGGATCGTTGTCCTTGGTACCGCAATCCTCACCGTTCCAGCAGCTTGTCGTTGACTCGACAAAGTCGTAGCCAATCCAGTCATCGACATAACCGTTGCCGTCGTCGTCAACACCCGTCGAGCCGTTCAACTCCGTTGTGTTGATCCACATGTTGCCGCGAGCCGCGCCGGGATTCGACGACGAGGCGTTCACGCCACCGAGATCCTGGTGATAGTAGCGTGTACCGGAATCGAGAATCGCCACCACCGTGGCATCGCTGCCGGTTTCGATGTCCCACGCTTCGGGTGAATCGATATCGTGATCGCTCGTTTGAGTGTGGTACCACTGGTGGGGATCGAAAAAGGCGTCATTGGGGATGGCATGCATCGTGTGAATGCCGATCGGCTCAACCCGTTCGACATTAGGATCGTTGCGATACGCGGCCATTGCCCGATCGAGTGTCCCCTCCGTGATTGTCACCTTGTAGTGCCGGGCCAACTCTCTCGCGCCCGCTTTCTTCTCGGCGCCTTTGAACTGACGCTCCACGGCCGCAACAGAGAAGCGGTCGGCGAGCGCGTCCAGACTGGCCACGCCAACACTGGCGGCGTCCACGCCGTTCCGCGCTTTGCTTTCAGGTATTTCCTCTTTCATGACCACGACAAACCGATCGGGAACATACCCGAGAAACGACGGCGCGTCGTGTTTCGGCTGAACGGTGATCACGTTCGCCGACGCCATTCCGGTGAGAACGACAACTAACAATAACGCTCGTAAACAGGTTTTCATTGATACCTCCGGTGAGGATGGAGTGTTGTCAACTAACAGTGTCTTATTCCGAATTGTCTTCAGTCAGGACATATGGGGGCCCACCACCTCCTCGCATTGTGGAAGACTTCCGATTCACAAAGAGTAAGATTCATGATCAGCAATTAGCAGAACTGCGCACACGATATCGTTTGACCGATGAACGCATCGGTCACGCGAACGAAAGAGCTGAGATATGGACACGCGCTGAATGGCAGCGGGGTGTCTCCGGTTTTGTTGTGTTCCTGACGGTCGTAGACCGGGATGTGGCGTCCGGTGGTAAGGTCGTTCAACCCGGTCGGGAATGTTCGGCCCTAAGATCAGGGAAATGGAAATTGCGGTCAAGATCGGAATTGCGCAGATTCAATGTGATGTTTGGCACAAGTCCAATAGAGACCGGAAATCGGGCGGTGGCGGTGCTTCGAATTCCTGACGTTGGCCGGTCTCGGGATGGACCAGTTCAAGCCGTGTGGCATGCAGTGCGGGTCGGCCAATTGATTTGACCATCTTCTGCCCCAGCAACCGTTTAGCGGGATCGATCCCTTTCAGCCGCGCCGCGCCGCCGCCGTAGTCGGAATCGCCGATCACCGGATGGCCGGCGTGAGAGAGATGCACGCGGATTTGATGTGTGCGGCCGGTCTCGAGTCTCACCTCGAGGAATTCCGCTAATTCATAACGTTCTAAGATACGTGCATGCGTGACGGCATCGCGGCCCCGTTCGGTCACCGCCATCTTCTTACGGTCACTGTTGGACCGTCCAATCGGATCGCTGAATGTAACGCGATCCTGCTTCAAGTGACCCCACGTGACCGCAAAATAGGCGCGACTCAGACTGCGATCGCGCAACTGATCGGCCAGTTTGCGATGCGCCGATTCGGTCTTGGCGCAGACGATCAACCCCGATGTGCCCTTATCGAGACGGTGCACGATTCCCGGCCGGTCACCAGTGTCGGCTGTATTGGAGATGAGACCGCGTCCCAACAGGGCATTCACGAGCGTACCAGTGCGGTTCCCGACAGCCGGATGCACCACCATCCCCGCCGATTTGTTGATAACGATAATCGCGTCGTCTTCGTGAATAACATCGAGGGGAATATCCTCCGCAGCGGGTGGTTCTGCGTCGGACACCGGACGAATCAATGTAATTTCAATCTCCTCGCCCGCGTGCACTTTGTGACGAGATTTGACGGCGACACCATCAACCAATACACCTCCCGCATCGACCGCACGCTGAACCTGCGCGCGCGAAACATCTGCTAGCTTGTCGGTGAGATAACGATCAACCCGCACACCCG
>WJJR01000404.1 GCA_014729565.1 Candidatus Zixiibacteriota bacterium
ATTCGATCGACCAGGCGGTGATTGCGGCCGATGCCAATGGCCGGGTGACGGTGTTCAATCGGGCGGCCGAGCGCCTCTTCGGACGGACACGCGATACCGACAGCGATCCGACGGTCGATTCGCTGATCGGTGAGGATTCGTACAAGCTTCGCGATGTTGCCTCGGGACATGATCCGGTTCATGAGCACGAACATGAATTGAAGAAAGGAGATCGTCCGCGCCAACTGGTGTTCTCGACCACACCGGTGGCCACCGGGCAGGGCGTGTTGGAGGGTGCAGTGAGTATCGTGCGTGACGAAACCGAGACGCGTGAAATGGAAGAGCAGATGCGGCGGTCGCAGCGACTCTCCGAGATGGGTAACCTGGCCGCCGGTGTCGCGCATGAGATTCGTAATCCGCTGAATGCGATCGGGCTGGCGGCGCAGCGGCTGCAAATGGAAGTGACCGATCCCGACGCACGCAAGATTGCGGCGACAGTGCTGGAGGAAACACGCCGACTGAATGTCATTGTCGAAGACTTTCTCAGTCTGGCACGACCGTCGACACAACCGGTGGAGACTGTCAATGTGTCGGAACTGGTCACATCGGTCGCCAGCATGGCCCGCTTCGATGCGGAACAACAAGGGGTCGTGTGGTCGGAGATGATCGCCGACGATGTGATTGTTCGCGGCATCAGTGACGATCTCCGCAAAGCGCTGTGGAATGTCATCACAAATGCGATCGCTGCAACACCGCGTGATTGCGGCGTTGCCATTCGATTGGAAACCCGGGGAACCGACGCGCTTGTATCGGTGCACGACGAGGGCAGCGGGATCGCCCCCGAGTTGATCGACCGTGTATTTCAACCATATTTCACCACCAAGGATCATGGTACGGGCCTGGGTTTGGCGATTACACATCGCATTGTCAGCGATCATGACGGCACAATTCGGATCGACTCTCCGCCGTCCGGCGCCGACACAGGAACTATGGTGACGATTACGTTGCCATTGGTGCCGGCGGATGAATGGAATGGTGTGTCGTGAAGATAATTCGGTTATCGCCGCGCGCGCGGGCGCACAGCCGTGCGCCCCTACTACGTTGAATACCTTGCCCGACCGAACAGCCGCCACGTGAGGGCACATGACGGCACTCCAACCACAATGGGAGTGACACACGATATGGGATTAGAATTCTACAGTGCCGGTGAATCGCACGGCCCGCAATTGACGGGGTTTCTACAGGGATTGCCGTCGGGGTTGCGCATTGATCTGGAACAGATCAACGCCGACCTGGCGGAACGCCAGAAGGGGTACGGACGCGGCGGGCGCATGAAGATCGAGCAAGACCGGTGTCGTATTACCGCCGGCGTGCGTCACGGCGTTACCCTCGGCTCACCGATCTCGTTCGTAATCGAAAACCGTGATTGGGCCAACTGGCAGTCGGCAATGTCGGTGACCGATGAGCGCCCGGAACCGTCAAGTGAACGCGAAGCCGAATTGTCCAAACCGCGTACCGTTCCGCGCCCCGGACACGCCGATTTGGCCGGTGCGCAAAAGTACAATCACGGCGACTTGCGCAGTATTCTCGAACGCGCCTCGGCGCGCGAAACCGCCGTGCGGGTTGCCGCTGCCGGATTCGCAAAACTGTTCCTGCGTGAATTCGGCGTCGAAACGGCGTGTCATGTTATTCGCATTGGCGGTGCGGTGTTACCGGAGCATGACACGACCGTTGATGAGATCCGATCGCGTACAGCAGAATCGGATGTTCGGTGTATCGATCCGGGTGTGTCTGAGGCAATGCGTGCGGAAATTAAAGCGGCCGCAGCGGCGGGGGACACATTGGGTGGTGTGATTGAAATCGTGGCATCGGGTGTGGTCGCCGGATTGGGCGATCATATTCAATGGTCGCGCAAACTCGACGGGCAACTGGCGCGGGCCGTCATGTCGGTGCCGTCGATTAAGGGCGTGGAAATCGGCGATGGCTTCGCGCAAGCGACGCGTCGCGGCTCGACCGTGCACGACGAGATTCTCTACGAGGGGAATAACCCCAATTCTGGGTTCTATCGTCGGACCAATCGTGCCGGTGGATTGGAGGGTGGCCTGACCAATGGTGCTGATATCATTGTGCGGGCGGCCGCCAAGCCGATTTCGACGCTGAATCGTCCTCTGCAATCTGTTGATATTCACTCCAAGACTAACGCCGCAGCGTTCGTAGAACGCTCTGATGTCTGCAGTGTGCCGGCGGCGGCCGTTGTGTGTGAGGCAATGGTCGCGGTGACCTTGGCAGACACGTACTTGCGAGCCTTTGGCCACGGTGCACTGCGGGATCTGATCGCACGATTTCGCGATTATACCGCTCGTCTGGACACGTTCGGCGCTTAAGCGGTTGTCCCCGAGCGGGTTATTGTGTACCCTTGACATGGGGAGAGGTTTTTGTTGAGTTCCCTGCACACTGACGTACACCCACGCCATTTTGGTTATAGGATTGGGGGATGCTGATGGGAATCGAACATCCACTGTTTGCGCGTTTGAAACAAGGACCGTTGCTCGGCGACGGCGCGATTGGCACGCTTCTGTATCAGCGCGGTTTCTCCTTCGAACGCTGTTTTGACGAATTCAATCTGACCGAGCGCGACGTAATCCTCCGTATCCATCAGGATTACCTCGATGCCGGATCACAGTTGATCGAAACGAACACCTTCGGCGGCAATCGGGCGCGATTGGCGGCGCATGGCCTCGAGAAGAAGGTCCGGGACATTAATTTCCGCGGTGTGAAGCTGGCGCGTGAGGCGCGCGAAGTGCAAGGCGTCGACGCCTTGGTCGGTGGCGCCATCGGTCCGATCGGACGGGCGCTGAAGCCGCGCGAAGCGTATTCGCTGAAAGAATCCCGCGACATGTTCGAGGAGCAGGCGGCGGCCTTACTGGAAGGCGGCGTCGATCTCTTTGTCATCGAAACGATGCCGAGCGTGGAAGAACTCGGCGTGGCGATTGAAGCGGTTCGCTCGCTGTGTGACTTGCCGATTATCGCGCAACTGTCGTTCACACACGAAGGTCTGAGCATGACGGGGGAAACCCCCGAACAGGTGGGTGAATTCCTCGAGCGGTCCGATGCCGACGTCGTCGGTGCGAACTGTTCGGTTGGTCCGCAAAACCTTCTGGAAGTCATTTATCGCCTGGCGCAGGTCGTCTCGAAGCCGCTCTCGGCGGTTCCCAACGCGGGCATACCGCGTATTGTCGGCCGGCGATTTGTCTATACGGCATCACCGGAGTACTTCGCAAGTTTGGTCGGACCGTTCCTCGCCAATGGCGTGCAATTTCTTGGCGGATGCTGCGGCACGACGCCCGATCACATTGCGATGATGGCGGAGGCGATTGAGTCGACGCCGCTGTTGGTGGCGTCGAGTGCGACGGTTTCCGATGTCCGCGAACGCAGTGCACCGGAGGAGGACGAGCCGAAGCGCGAGGGGCCGCGGTTCATTGAGGATTTGGGTAAACGCTTCCAGATTTCGGTCGAGCTTGATCCGCCCAAGGGTACGAATCCGGCGAAGATCTTAAAAGGTGCGCAGAAGTGCAAAGAGCGTGGGTGCGATGCTGTGAACGTTGGCGATTCACCGATGGCCCGCGTACGCATGAGCGCGATCGCGATCTGCGCGTTGATCGAACGCGAAATCGGCATCGACGCCATTTTGCATTTCACCTGCCGCGACCGTAACCTGATGGGCATTCAATCCGATCTGATCGGCGCGCACGCACTGGGCGTTAAGACCGTCCTGGCGATTACCGGCGATCCCCCGTCGCTGGGGAACTCGTACGCGACGGGCGTTTATGACGTCGACGCGATCGGACTGACGAAGATTCTCTCCGAACTCAATCAGGGACGCGACTATCTCGGATCGTCGGTCGGCAAGGGCACGGATTTCAATATCGGTGTCGCGCTGAACCCGGTTGCCGACGACTGGAGCGTTGAGTTGGATCGGTTCCGTCAGAAAGTCGAAGGCGGTGCGCAGTTCGCGTTTACGCAGCCGCTGTATGAAATGGAGCCGCTCGAACGCTGTCTGGACGATGTTACCAAGTTCGACATTCCGGTTTTCCTCGGTTTGTTACCGCTGATGTCGTCCCGTCATGCGTCATTCATGCACAACGAAGTTCCGGGGATTGAAGTCCCCAAGAGACATTTGGAGATGATGGAAGCGGCCGGCGACAACGGCGCCGATGCGGGCGTCGAAATCTGCCGCGAACTCCTGGCGAAAGCCAAAGAACTCGTCAACGGTGTGTATCTGATGCCGTCCTTCGGCCGTTACGAAACCTGCCTGCGTGTCATCGACGGCTTCACCGAACGCCCGATGGAAGCGGTTGATGTGGAGGCAGAAGTCGCGGGGTAGACTATCCTGGGAGCACCGAGCCCCAGCTCGGTGCTGGCATTGACTAGCCTTCGGCGCTGCTCCACTTCCAGTCTTCTGGCCTTGCGACGAGCCCGGCCTTAACAGGATTGAAACGGATGTACTGAACGGCTGACTCGAGATGTATCTCATCCCGAATGTAACGATCCCAATATTCGCGCATCCACACGGGATGGAGTTTCTCCGAGCCGGCGTCGACTAATTCGGCTTGAATGCACTTGGCGGTGTATGTCTTCCAGGATTGAACGATCTTACCCAGTGGACATCCTTCCAGCATCTGAATAAGTACATGCACATGGTTGGGCATGACAACCCACTCCAATAAGTTGTAGCGGGTGGTGTCAAAGTGCTTCCATGTATCGACAATGCAATCTGCGACCGCGGGAGTCCGAAGCGCGCAACATCCGTGTCCGGCATCAAGGTAAGACTCGATCCGTCTTTTCAGCTCTTTCGCTCGTTGAGTTCGCGATGCGTTCCTAAGTTCATTCTGCCAATTCTTGATCACTGAGTCGGGGACACTGTCTGACAATCGATAGGTGATGATCTGGTAAAGACCCGGTTGATCCCAGTGTGGAAGATGCCGGATGTAGAATCCCTTGTGAGGGGACGTACCGAGCTGGGGCTCGGCGCTCCGTCGACCGCGAGAGTGGGCAGCATCGCTGTGTCGATCACGCTGATCCATGGAACGCTTCCATATTGAAGCGTATGTCTGTTGCTCTCTTATGCTGCTTGACTATATGGCCTTGCGTCAGTTAAAGAGAGTCTTCATCGGATATCAAGGAAATATGTGCCGAGCTGGGGCTCGGCGCTCCATAATGCTCGGCGGTCCGACATTCCGTCAACACAAAAAACCCCGCACCGTTGTGGTGCGGGGTTTTGGTGGTACGTCCAAGCTGTGTTGTTTACTTCAGCAGGGTCATCTTGCGGATGTCGGTGTAGCTGTCGGCTTTGATCCGGTAGAAATAGATACCGGAGGCGGCCGGGGTGCCGTTTTTGTCACGGCCATCCCACGTCACCGAATGTTTGCCAGCTTCCTTGTGGCCGCTGACGAGATTCCGCACGTGCTGACCCAGAACGTTATAGATCGAGAGATCGACGTTTGATGCCTGCGGCAGCGCAAACGAGATCTCCGTCGAGGGGTTGAACGGGTTGGGGTAGTTCTGATTCAGCGTGTACTGAGTCGGAACGGCCGATGAGGCGCCCGCTGCTTCGACCTGAACGGTCGTCGGTTCGTACTTCGGAAATGCCGCTTCCACCGTACGATTCCCTTCAGCGTCGGCTTCGCTGTACACCCACATCAGACGATGACGCGGATGTTCTGTCTCGTAGGTACCAATGGTGAACTCGGTCATGGTCGGATCGGTGATCTCAAAGACCAATTCGCCGATCGAGCCCGAACTCGGCTCCAGCCGCGGTTTGTTCGGGTCAAACGCCAACGGCACCAAGCCGATCAGAACCTTCTTCTCGTCGTTGTCGATGTTGGCGATCTTGAGGTCAAAGTAATCGATCCGATCGGCCCAACGGACCTCGCGCAATTCGATACCATCACCCGGTTCGCCAAATGTCAACGGCATGTCGAGCGCACCGACGGTCTTCATGTTCGACACGTCCAACGGTACCGTCACGGTGACTTCATTACCCGGTCCCGATGACGCCGCCATTTTCGCCTGCCCGACAGTCAACGCATCCTGAGTCGGTGCCAGGCCGGCAACGGCCATGGCCGGTATCAAGAGCGCTACGCCCACGACGAGGCACTTACCAATTCGCATCATGCATTACCCCCATTCTCAATTGGGATTGCTTGTGACTTCCTGTCATCTTACTGACTCACTTCAAGGTTTGCGCCAACAAACCCTATCACGGTCCCTCTATCACGCGGTGATGGGTGCCGATACTCCGGTGGCGCAGATGTCAAATTCCGTGTTGCCCTTGGGGTGTGAGGGATTCCCCATTACGTCCATGTACAATGTGGACGACAAGCCAACTTTTGTCAAGCCCCTTTGACGTCCTGTAATCCGATTACAAATCATCTGTGTCTTCCCTCGATACACCCCCCTTTCCTGATGGAACCTGCATTGCTGTTGCCAATCGCTCGATCTTCCTGCCGAGCGTGCACTATCTCTACTAACATTCTCACGAACGAGTTTCCGGTCCCGGACTGTAGACGAACAAGGTGTGGTCGTGTGCAAGTTCATATGGGCGAGCCGGTTACTCCAAACCGGAATGGGTCAGGTCCTATCTCGTATCCCGCCAATCGATATGTTGCTGCCTGACAATCATACCCGTCCTCGGGAAACGAGTTCCCGAAAATAGACATCCTGATATCTGACTTGCCATGCATACCGACAAAAAACAACACTTTCTGTCCCGTTAACGTCTTGTCCAATAGCACGTTGTGCTCTTGTGCGCCGGTGCGGCTATCTCCGGGCGGCCTTCAATGAAACCTGCAAAACATACAGGCCCATTAACAGGTAGATCCCCAGTGACAGCAGGTCTGAGTCAATGATCGTGATCGGGAGGTTTGCTCCCGATGTGATCGCGACGGCCAGACCGATTCCCGTCAGCGCTTCGCCGGCGATCAATCCCGACGATAACAGCGTGCCGCGGGTTTGCGCACGTTCGGTCGCTTCGGGACCTCGCTTGCGTGTGAGTAACCGCATCACCCACGCAATCATCCCACCCAGAAACAGACCAGAGGTGGTCCCAAAAGGAAGATAGATACCAACGGCTACCGGCATCGGGTAGGCCCGAAACTTGGTGCGTTTCCGCAATACCTCATCAATGACGATAATCCCGACCGCGACCAGACTGCCGATCCAGACCATGTTCCACGGCAGGTGAGCATCGGTGAACATCGCACTGGTCAAGCTGGCGAAGAGCGACGCTTGTGGTGCGCCGAGCGATCCCGGTTCGCCGGTGCCGATGCCCCAGGCGTTGTGCAGCAGGGACAACACCCAGGCAAATGTGAATGCGGGCGCAAGCACGCCCAATAACTCCACCCACTGCTGTTTGCGCGGTGTTGCTCCAACCAGAAATCCGGTTTTTAAATCCTGTGAAATGTCGCCGGCCGTGCAGACGGCGCAGCAGACCACCCCCGCAACTCCCAACGTCGCGATAATGCCCATGGTGCCTTTCAGTCCAAAACCAAGGAGAATCGCCGCCGTGAACAAGACCGCGGTAATCGTCATGCCCGAAACCGGGCTGTTTGACGATCCGACCACGCCGCAGATGTAGGCCGCTACCGACACCAGCAGGAAGGCGGCAATCACCATGATGATTGTGGTGAGGGCGGCAATGGCGAACGAGTGAACCAGGAAGGCGTAGAGGAAGAACATCGGGATCATCGTAAGCAGCATGATGACCGACACTTCGCGTTTCGTCATGGTCAACGCGGTACGATCCACCGCAAGATGACCGGAGACTTTTTCATAAGCGGCACCGACGGCTTTGAGGCCGTGAACGATGCTGGCCCGGACTTTGATCAACGACCAGACACCCGAGACGGCCATGGCGCCGACACCCATGTAGCGGATGTTGTGATCCCACAAGTCCCAGGCCGCGTCGAGGGAACTCATCGACGCCAGTTCGGGATGGTTGGGCGACATGATTGGAATGCCGATCAACCAGCCCAGGACACTGCCGCCAAACACCATGATGGCGATATTCGGGCCGACGATATATCCGACGCCGATCAGCGAGACCGACATGTCGAAGCCGCCGTAGAAGATCGACTGGCCAATGCGAAACGCTCCTTCCACGGTCGAGCGGATGATTGACAGGGCCGAAACGAGGACCTTGAAGGCGACACCAAGTCCCAGCGCCTGAAAGAGGCTCTTTGCGCCGGTGCCGCCGGTGTCACCCGCTTCAAGCACCTTGGAACACGCCACACCTTCCGGGTAAACCAATTCGGGATCGCCAATGACGAGCGACTCGCGCAGGGGCACCATGAACATGACCCCCAAAGTGCCGCCCAGAAGGGCAATCAAACCGGTTTCCCAGAACTTGAAGTCACCCCAGACGCCGGCGATGACCAGCGCGGGAACGGTAAAGATGATGCCCGCTGCCAACGACTCGCCGGTGGAGGCAATAGTCTGAACGATGTTGTTTTCCAGAATCGAGCCGGATCGTAATACACCGCGGAGAATAGCCATCGAAATCACGGCCGCCGGAATGCTGGCGGACACGGTCATCCCGACCTTCAATCCGAGGTAGGTGTTGGCGGCGGCGAGGACAATGGCGAGGATAATGCCGAGGGTGATGGCCTTCGCAGAGGCTTCGGGCGGAAACGTCATTCCTGCGGAGCCTGCCGGCCCATCCGGATTCGCTTGAGTCGTCAAGTTGGAGTCTCCCGTTGAACTAGTCCCATGTTAACGCCGATGCTCTATTTAAGTAGCGGTTGTGCTGTCACATTGCTCCATTGTGAGTCGTCACCATTGCGGGTTTGCGTGACAACAGGGGAGGGGATATCATAAGCTGCGATGGTACAGGCGGATGCACAACGACTCAAGATAAATTTGGCCATTCGGTCGGCCGTTTTCTGCATTTCCCACAATGCTACACGACGCTACACGACCCATGGGCGGGCAGTTGCCCGGGAGATCGCACAGAAATCAGAGGAACAACCGCCTTTCTTGGGGAATTCCTAGATCACAAGGCGTGTATGAACGTATGAAGAGGAACAGGACGGCCTGAGAATCGATGTTGAACTTCGTTGAACCATATTTGAAACGTACGCGATGGGCTCCCTGGCGCTACGCTGGTGCCCTGCTTCTGGTGTTGAGCAGTATCGTCGTATTCGGTTGCGCGGGAAATGCGCAGCAGGTGTCGACATCCGACGGCCGGCCGCAGCGCGGCGACGAAGAGCTGGATCCGATGGCGTTTCAGCATTTTTCGGTGGGCACGATTGCGATGGCGGCCGGTGATTTACCGACGGCGATTACGCATTTCAAGCGGGCGTTGCGATTCGACCCGAAATCGTATGAGATCCGCATGACGCTGGCCGAGGCGTTCTTCCTGGGTGGCAACTATAAGGATGCGATTGCGACCGCGTCGGTGGTCGAGCCGCGCAACTTGCGGGTGTTGGACTTTCTCGGGAAATGCTACCGCTATACCAATCAGAATGACCATGCCGACACGGTGTACCGCGAGGTGATTGCGCGTGACACGACCGATGCGTCGGCGTACTGGTATTTATCCCGCTTGTCGGAACGAAATGGTGAGTATGCCGCCGCCGCCGGATACCTGATGCACGCGGCACGCTTGCGGGCGAGTGCCCGGTATTTCCAGGAAGCCGGCGATCTCTTCTCCCGCGCGTCGGAGTTCCAACGCGCCCAGGAGGCCTACGCCGAGTCGATCAAGCGCGATTCGACCATCGCGAATCGTCGTGCGATCATCGGCAAAGCGCAGGCCCATGAGGCGGTCGGAGAGCATGACGCTGCATTGGAAGTGTATCAGCATGCTCGCAATCTCGATCCGGATGATCTCAGCGTGCGGAAACGTCTGATCAGCCACTATCTGTATGTTGATCAGCCCGATTCGGCGATCGCCGAAATTCGCCGCTTGCTCGAGATCACCGCCGACGTTCAGGAGGAGACACGTCTGGGTGTGTTGTTGTTCGGAACCGAACGCTACGATGAAGCCGAGGAGGTATTCCAAAGGCTGCAGGAGCGCGGAGAGTCGTACATCTCATTGTACTACCTCGGCCGCTTGATGCAGACGCGTGAAGACTTCGACTCCGCGAAGTCCTACTACTGGGACGCGGTGGCGGTCGATGACACGATCACCGATGGCTGGATCGCGCTCATGAGTGCGTTGATCGCACAGGATTCGGTCGATCGCGCCGTCGAGGTGGCCGACGAGGCAATCGACCGGACCAATCAGCCGATACCGTTTTGGTATTACCTCGGCGCCAGCGCTGCCCGCCGGCAATCATACGATTCTGCCATTACCTATTTGCAGCAGGCGCATTCATTCGACTCCACCGATTCGCGCGTGGAGTTCGCCCTCGCTTCGGCATTGGAACGCAGTGGCCGGTTTGCGCAGTCTGCCTTGATGTTTTCACGCTTGATCCGTCGCGAACCGCATCATGCACCGGCGTTGAACTATCTGGGCTACATGTATGCCGACAGCGGGATACACCTCGATGAGTCGCTCGAACTCATTGAACGCGCGCTGGCGGTGGATCCTGATAATCCGGCCTTCCTGGACAGCTATGCCTGGATCTTGTATCGGTTGGGCCGGCTCGAAGAGGCCGAGGAGCACATGCGCAAAGCCATCGAGCGCGCCGACTCGGATCCCGTCATGTTTGAACATCTCGGCGACATCCTTGCCGCTCAGGGCAAAGACGATGAGGCGCGTCGTCATTGGCAACATGCGCTCGAGATCGATCCCCAGAACGATAGTGTGCGTGCAAAGCTGGAGCCGTAACGGTTGAAGCGAATCGTTTCCCCACTACACGGGGCGTGTTGAAAAAGTCGTGTGTTGACTCCAGAACGGATGATGTAACTGCAATGAGACAATCATAACCTCGCGTAGGTGCGGCTCTTAGCCGCACCGGTCCGGTTAAGAGCCGGACCTACGTGATAACCCCATGGGTCGTTCAACACACCCCAAGCG
>WJJR01000405.1 GCA_014729565.1 Candidatus Zixiibacteriota bacterium
CGTTCCTTCTTGGTCAGCTTTTCGAAGGTTCCGTCTTCACGCATCCGTTCGAGCTCGCGCAACCGTTTCACCGACTGCCGGATGGTCGTGAAGTTGGTGAGCATGCCGCCGAGCCAGCGCTCGGTTACAAAGAACTGTCCCGACTGCTGTGCCTCTTCGAGGATAACGTCCTTCGCCTGCTTCTTCGTACCGACGAACAGAATCGGCTTGCCGGTCATCGCGACTTCACGCGCCTTGCGCTTGGCGGCATCGAGCGACATCAACGTCTTGCGCAGATCGATGATGTAAATGCCGTTACGGGCGGTGAAGATGAACGGCTTCATTTTCGGGTTCCACCGCTTGGTCTGGTGACCGAAGTGGACCCCGGCTTCGAGCAAATCTCTGATGGAAACAGCCACACGAACCTCTGAGGTTTGGGTTTTCGCCGCCACCCACGTCGACGCGACCACCACCTCCCCAACGGGAGGACCCGGCTTCACTCGGCGGGTGTGTGATTAGTTAATACGCATGGTGGGCACGGCCCACCGTACAATCCTCTATTAACGCTTCGAGTACTGGAAGCGCTTCCGGGCCTTGACGAGGCCGTACTTCTTCCGTTCCACCTCGCGCGCATCGCGCGTGAGGAACCCGGCACGTTTCAGCTTCGTGCGCCAGTCCGGGTTCATTTCCTGAAGGGCGCGGGCCAATCCCAGGACGATCGCGCCGGCCTGGCCGCTCTTGCCGCCGCCGCTGACGCGGCAGTGGAAATCGACCTTGCCGTCCATTTCGACCAGCTTCATTGGCTGCTCGACAACCATGACGAGCGTTTCGCGATTCAAGAACTGCTTCAGCGGCTGACCGTTAACAGTGTAATCACCATTACCGTCCAACAATGTCACTCTCGCAGTAGCTTCTTTGCGGCGTCCCGTGGCTTTGAATGCGGTTCCTGCCAAAACGTCCTCCAACAGATGAGCGAACTATCGGCCCACCCAGATTCGATCCTCGCTCTTGTTGATCACGGTCGGTCTCTGCGCCTGGTGCGGATGCGAATCACCCGTGTAGACATGCAACTTTTTGATCAAACGTCGTCCGAGGCGATTCTTGGGAAGCATCCCGCGCACGGCGCGTCGGATAATCTCTTCCGGCTTGCGCTGACGCAGTTTCTCAACGGTTTCGAAGTTCGTGCCGCCGGGATATCCGGAGTGGCGGAAGTATGTCTTCTCACGCTCCTTGTCACCGGACAACTTCACCTTGTCGGCGTTCAACACGACAACAAAATCGCCCACATCCATATGCGGGGTGAACTGCGGCTTGGTTTTGCCACGCAGAATGCGCGCAATGCGGGTTGCGGCGCGGCCCAACACCTCGCCTTCGAGATCGACCGTGTACCACCGGCGCTCGTAATCTGTCTGCTTTGGTATAAACGTCTTCATAGTTTTCTACCTCTCCCCCAAATGGGGGATAAGTGGCCCAATTTAGGCCCAAAATCGGCCCTGTCAAGTGATCTTTGACAGGGCATAAGTTCCGGCAGCGCAAAAAGGTGCGTCAAGAGCGGCAGATATCGCCACCGACCCGTAGCCGCCCCAGCCCTGGAAGCCCATCGAAAAAGCCCCTTCGGCTTCGCCGAATGTACAGACAGGAAGAGGCTGTCCCACAAGTTAACTACATCTTCAAAACCGACTATCTATGCGTGTAGGGGCACGGCCTGCCGTGTCCGCGCATTGCTCTCAACGCCTTCTCTCCCATTGGGCACGGCAGGCCGTGCCCCTACAAATCGTCGGGGTGCACACTTCGGCTCCGCTCGGTGCAGGCGGCTGTGCACCCGCCCCGCGTAACTGATGGGACAGTCCATCTTATTCTTATCGCCTCTTTCAACACGCCCCTTGGTTCGGCTTATACGGTTCAAATCGGCAGGTCATAACCGGATTTCACTGGTGGTTGGAGACCTCGATTCCGACCACATCCCGGCCAAACCCGATGATCCGTTCAAAGAACTCCGATCCGGCCACCAGGTAATTGTCGTTGTGGCCCGCCTCTTCGATCCGCCAGAGATCGAACGGGTGCCGAGCGAGATCATGCAGGATCTCAGAATCGTCGATTGGCACCACCGGATCCCGGGTGCCGTGGATGAAGAAGATGGGGACATCGAGTTGGGCCACGGCGGTCTCATTGTCGAGCTTGTAGGTCATCAACCAGGAGACCGGCAGGATCGGCATCATCCGTCCTGCCATCACTTTGGCCGACCGGAAGGTCGCCTCCAGGACGACGCCCTGGCAGGGCCTCCGGGTCGCCAGCTCAGTGGTGACCGCACCACCCAGAGAATGGCCCCAGAGGACGATGCGGCTGCTGTCGACACCAAGCTGATCGCGCACGTAGCCGTAGACCGCCTCGGCATCGGCGTACACACCCTGCTCGCTTGGAGATCCCTCCGAGGACCCGGTCCCGCGGTAGTTATAGGCGACGATCTGCCCCCCCGCGCGAACGAACGATTGCAGCAAATCGGTCCGATCGGCCAGGCTGCCGGCATTGCCACAGGAGTAGATGAAGACCGGACCGGTGTCGGCGATCGGCGATTGCCACCCCCGAATGTCGACTCCATCGGACGTGGTGACAGTGAAATCAGCCAGTGGCGCAGGGGCAGGTGTGGCGCCGGGGATTGGGTAAAAGGCCATGCGCGGCTGCAACCACAGGACCAGCAGCTTCAGCAGAATGATGCCCAGAAGCAAGCCGATGGTCCATTGCAGTATCGGTGTCATCAAATCTCGTAATCGCATGAGCAGGCTCGACCACACCCAACGGCCTCTCACATAGTACGGGACAGGCCCACGAGTGCAATACTGTTCTGGCCGAAACATCTTCGCGGTGTCTTGTTTTCATACATTTGAAACGGTATCAATCCCAAGGGAGGAACAGATCATGAACCACAGTCGATTGTGGCAACCTCAGCTCGGGATCATCATTGCGATTTCGATCATCTTTGCCTCGTGTTCTGCCAATGATGAGTCGGTGGCCCGGCCATTTGAGCACCAGTATAATGATTATGCGCGACTGCTGTCTCAGCACGTTACCGAGGATGGTTGGGTCGACTACCAATCCCTTGTGGCCGATTCCGCAGCGCTCCACCACGTGATCGCGACCTTCGAACGTGTGCCGCCGGATACGCTGAACTCGTTTGCCCGCAATCAGAAGCTCGCATTCTGGATCAATGCGTACAATGCCGTGACGCTGCTATCGATCGTCGACGCGTATCCTGTTTCATCGATCAAGGAGATCGATGGTGTTTGGGATGAGCGGGAGTGGGCAATCGCCGGGAGGAGCGTCACACTCAATCAGATCGAGCATGAGATTCTGCGGAAGGATTTCGACGAACCACGTATCCATTTCGCGGTAAACTGCGCCTCGATCGGATGTCCGCCCCTGATCCCGGAACCGTACCGCCCCTCTTCACTTGACTCTCAACTGGGCAACAGTGCAGAACAATTTCTGCGCGACCCCCTGCGAAATACCTTCCATCCCAGCGAAAAGGCAGCGGAGCTGTCGGAAATCTTCCAATGGTATGGGACGGATTTCAGTACACAATATCCGTCTGACTCACCCGAAGACCAGCCCGAGGAGCTGCGTCCTGCGCTCAACTACATCGCAGAGGCACTGCCGGATTCC
>WJJR01000406.1 GCA_014729565.1 Candidatus Zixiibacteriota bacterium
CATGTATACACCGCGCTTACGCCCCGGTTGCGTCTGTTTCTCCAGGTTGGAAATGCGTCGGCGTTCGAGAGTGTCCTGCAACTGATCAAATTCACGTGCGAACTCGGCGCCGAACTCCTTACTAACCGGCTCGCTCTCACGTGTGACTCCCCACACTTGCTCGCGATCGACCTTACTCAAATCGGAGAACGATTCGACAAAACCCGACACCAGGTCGCATTTGGTAAACACGACATAGATCGGGAACATGATCTGCAAACGCATGATCAGCTCGTCGACGCGTGAGCGCAACGCGCGCGCGTGCTGATCGAGCGCATCGGCATCTTTCTGCAGCAACTCATCCATTGAGATGGCGAGGATGAGGCCGTTGATCGGCGCCCGTGGACGTGCCTTGCGGAGAATCTCCAGAAAGCTCTGCCACTCTTCGCGGTCTTCCTGAACATTTTGGGACAGCGTGTAGCGGCCCGCCGTATCAATGATGATTCCCTCATTAGAGAACCACCAATCGCAGTTTCGCGTACCACCCAGACCCTTAATCTTACCGGGATCATCGGAATCGGGATCGACGGGCGGAAAGTGCAGACCGGAATTGCGGATGGCCGTCGATTTGCCGGCGGCCGACGGGCCGATGATCATATACCACGGGAGCACATACAGCGCTTCCGACCCACGCCGTCCTTTGGCAATGCGCGAACTTTTCAGTGTGCGGATGGCGCCGTTGAGCTTCTTCTTAATCGCTTCGAGTTCGTCCTGAACGTCGGGCTGCGCCACCATCTGGTCATCGGCCTGCTGATTGAGGAATCCCTCCAGCATGCGCGCATTCTTTTTCGCTCGCCACTTCTTGATGCCGAGGTAAATCAGGTACCCGATCAGGATGAGTCCGGCGAGCAGCCAGCAGTACAGCCTGTATTCCTGGCCGACAATTCGGGGGCCACCGAATGCGATGAGCAGACAGACGATGATGACCGCGCCGAGGACTGCGAGCTTTGACTTCAAGATGGGAAGGATCATGGCAAACATGAAATCGTATCCTCGGTGCGCCTACCGCAGCGCGTTGATGATGGTGGCCGACATCTCGTCCGCATGCGAAAACGATGCATACCGCAAAATGGCAAAGACGATAAACAACACGACGAAACAGGCAGCGGTGACAATCCACATCGGAATTTCACGCCGCAGCCGTTGCATCGTGGACTCGGGTGGCTCCCAATGCGGAGACAAGTCGACAACACGGCCGCGAATGCGTTCGAGGTCGCTGCGAATCGAGGAAATCAAATCCTGCAATTGCCGCGGGTCGGCGAGCGCATACTTCCCCTCGAATCCCAGGGCCAGGCAGAGGTAATACAATTCGAGTAAGTCGGTCTTGAGATCCGGCCGCGACCGGATCTTGTCGAGTTCATCATAGAACTCGTCACCGGCATTGTTGGTCTGGAAGTATTCGAGCGCCAGCGGACGGTTGGACCACTCCTGTTTGCCGAACCAGTCCGACTTCGCGATGGTTTCATCGACAAAGGCCACCAGCGCAAAGCGCGCCGCACGAATGTCTTCGGAGAGCAGACCGGCTTCGCGTCCGTCGTGCTCAAATTGGTCGAATGTCCCTTTGACGCGTTCGCGGAGGCTTCCGGGATCTCCGAGATCCTGCCCCTGCGACAACGTCAGGATCATCGACATCGCACGGCGTGACATGGCCGTCAGCGTGGTCGGTGGAGCATCTTGTATACGAGCCATGAGTCGGCTTCCTCATTGTCTATGGTGCGTGATGCACTAGCAGTCAAACGGTCATTGTGATTTGCTGCGCGGAACGGCCACGCATTCAATATCGAGATCCGGGAAGTTCTGTCCCGGCACGTAGATTCCGATCTTGGCCGACTTCTGAATGAACTCCCAGCGGTCGCCGCGGCGGTCGATGCGGAAGTACACCATCCCCGCCTTGCGCGGGATTGCCGCCGGTGGCAGTTGTACGAAGATTACGTTGGCGCCGGGAATCGCACTGCCGATCAACTTGTCGAGCAGTTCCGGTGAAATCACCTTGGCATGCTTGCGGAATTCCGCCACGATATCACTTTCCGACATGTCGGCGGCAACACCGATGTAGAAATCGAAATTCTCCAATAAGTCGGGGTCGCTGATTTCACCCTCGAAGCGCGAGGGCTCGACTCGCTGCAGCGCAATGCGACGGTGGGGATCTTGCCCCTGATACGGAATCAAGTCGCGCAAAATCTGCAGCAACGTCGAAAACGTCGGACCCAATTGATCGTGCCGATACGGCGGCAGTTCGCGGGCGTGCTTGGCCACACGTACCGCTAGTGCACCAGCCATCATCGACAGAGCGTTAAACACGGCGAACGGATGGACGTTCGGTTGATGCAACACCTGTGTGAGATACGGAATGTGCGAATTGAGCGTCATCAACTGCAAGTAGCGCGGGAAGTCTTCGGTCGAGAATTCGGTGCCGGTCTCATCCTGATACCGCACCATGCCGAGCAGATTGTCGACGCGCGCCGATGCCAACTCCAGAACTCCGCGCAACTGCGCCATCAGCCAGCCCGACGCGCCGACATTGAGCAACGGAGGCGCATAGCGTTCGCGCAGTTGCGTCGCGCCCTCGGCGGTGCGTTCAATTTCGGCAATCTTAATGGTGTCGAATCCTTCAAGGTCCTCACCGCCGAACAGCAGCATGAGCCGTTTCTTCGCGAACGGAATCTCGCGTTCGCTTTCGCCGGTCACCTCATCGGCCACCGTGGTGAACGCACGCTGGTAGCGGGTTGGGGGGCCGTCGGCCGATTCATCCATCTGCACGCCCGGCGCCCCGGAACGCAGGTGGGGCAAGGCGATGTACACCGATAACGTCTCATCGGTGGGCCCGAAGAGATCCTCGAACGACCGTGACGGGGGCGGATCATCGACCGCGGGTGCCCGGATCGTCGTGCCGTCGGGGAGGATCCCCTCAAATTCGCTGAGCGCGAAGATACGATTGTTGACCGCTTCCGGATCGACGACCACACGGCTCGCACCCCAGGCGAACGGCGCCAACGATCGCGACATGAAGGAGCGATCGTATACGTGGAACGTGTCAAACTGCTGCAAATGATGTTGGGTGAGAAAGAGTCCCTCACTCCAAAGTACTCGATGATACTGCGCCATTCGGTATGAGCCTCGTTTTGTTAGTCCCTCTGGACCCAGTCCTTGCCGACGGTGATGCGAATCGTCTGGCTGGTCTTCTTTTGCATTTCAAAAGCCAATCGTTCGGTCTTATTCAGGGGAGGATTGAAGAAGTTGGCGATCGCCGCGAACTCCGGCTTGGTGTCTCGCGCATAGGCATACGGGATAATCATCTCCACCTCTTTGGTCTCCCCGGGTGTGAGATATACCACCGACGTGGCGAGCGTGTCTTTCTTGTAGAATTCATCCAGCCGCGGCTTGTCGAACAACGGGTTGAAGAATACCTGGGTATTGAATTCGTTGAAACGGTGGCTGTCTTTGAGAATGTAGGTCCGCACTTCGACCGCCTGCGCATTCTCGCCATCGTGATTCAGCGAATCCGTTCCGACAATCTCCACATTTACGGTCATGTCCTTGCCGCGCTTCTTGAAGATCCATCCGCATCCGGACATGGCGAACAGCAAGACAATCAATCCCCACGCCGCGCCCAGGCGCAGAGCGTTACGCCGCCACTGCTGATTTGTGTTCACTGTGTGTTCAGCCTCCATGGTTTCCTCCGGCTGGTTGGTCCGGTCCCGATTCCGATTCCGATTCCGCCTTCGCACCCCACATATATTCGAGGTATCCTTCGCGAAACGCACGCAGAAAGCGGTCCTGGTACCAGCCAATATCCTCATCCATAATCTGATCAAAGCGTTTTGCGTAACGGTCCCAACAGGCCTTATGCCGGAATGGGTTGAGCTTCGCCGCGCCGCCTCCGGCGTCCTTCTCGATCATCGCCGGTGAGACTTCATCGAGAACGGCCCGCGTCCCCTCCTTTAGAGAGTGGCGGAATCCGCTCAATAATGCCATTTGATGATGTTTCAATTCATCAATGGCGGTCTCCAGCGCTTTTGTATGTTGCCTGGACTGCTCTTCTCCACGCCAATCGAAGAGAAACTTGCCGAGATCGCCGTGGATATCGCCGCGGCGGATCATCCGGGTGGCGCCGATGTCGTTGTCGGTGACCCTCGAGCTGATCATCGAGAACTCCTCCTGAAAATGCCGGCGTCCGGAGAGCAACTGGCGGAGTTCGTTGACCATGATCATGACCGAGCGTCGAATGCGCTCACAGAATGCCCGGATTTGCCCCGGATCATCGAAAGTCACCTCTTCGCCGGAGAAGTAATGGGCCAGACGGGTCAGATACTCGTGGGAGATCTGTTGCACCGACTGGGCATCGGACACGCCGGGATGGGGAGCAGCGTGTTGGGACTCACCCGACTGGTTCAATCGGGAGCGCAACAGAGCTATGATCTGCCGTCTGAGGGCAGGATCGGGCGGCCCGGTGGTGTCGTCCGGTTCGGGAGCCCATTCCTGCTCCAATTTGTCCAAGAGGTCACGTGCCCCGTCGAACACGACCTGATCCATGGCGTTGTCTTTCATTCAGTATCGCCGTTGTGTCGATCTTACGCCGGTGCAATCCGTGAGCGCCGGCGACTTATTGGCGTTCGCGGCATTAGGTACAAAACGTGAAAACGATAATCAAGATTTTGCCCGTAGGGAATGGGAATGTTGGGGGAGAGGCAATTCCTCTTTTTCCCGGCCTCAGACGACCGTATCCGACGATCGCCCCGACCCGACCTTTCAGACAGGCAAATCAATACGGAGAGGGAGGGATTCGAACCCTCGGACCTCTTGCGAGGTCAACGGTTTTCGAGACCGCCCCGTTCGACCGCTCCGGCACCTCTCCACGGCCAATATAAGGAGCGAACCGGGGGTCTGTCAGGGCCTTTTAAATCCCGAATGTGCCGTAAGTGCGCGTTCTGAGGAACTGGCAGAATTCATCGAGCGTCCGGTTACGGATTGGCATCCCGTAGACCTTCTCAGTCGGTTCCGATGCGTCGATGGAGAAAACCGTGATCGGGAAGGGACGCCACTGCGGAGCCTGCTCCCCAAAATCGCCACAGCAGACCGCCGCATATAGGGGGATGCTGTCGGTCTGCCAATAGCCATTGAAGACGAAGTAGACGGTGATGCTGTCATCACATAGGACCGCCCGCTGGAAGCCGCCCCGCCACAGTTCGCCCCACGTTCGGAAGCCAACCGTCTCGCTCTTGCCCAGCTCAAACGGCGGCTCCTCGGTCAAATCGTCGGCCGGCCAGCGATAGGCCACGCTCCAGAGATTTTCGACTTTGTCCTCGAAGATCCGGGTCATGCGCGAGTCGTCGAACCGCTCAATCATCAGCATTGCCTCGTCGAAACGCCCCTGCCCCACAAGACTCCAAAAGACCGTGGCGGTCGTCTCGGCTTCAGCCACATAGAGCTGTTCCCAGAGCCAGGCTTCGTCATCGGAGAGCTGATACTTCTCCTGCATTGTCTGGGGAGGGGACTCGGATTCTATCGAGCAATGGGCGACAACCACCAGGAGCAAGAGGATCGCGGCCAAGCGGCCTGCCGTCGTCCAGTTGAAATGCGGGCTGAGTCTCTGAAGCCTGGTCATGCGGCGCTCTCCGGTGCTTTGAGGATTTCCTCCAATTGGTCGGTCGTCGGATGGAACAGGCGGTAGGACAGCATGGTGATGATCCCGAAGAATGCCAACTGGCGCAGATCACCTGATAAGATGTAGAGGATCGAGCCGTAGATCATCGGCGAGGCGCCAAGCGCGTAGATGATAATCGATGATTTTAACAGCCACTGATCGATTGCTGCGGGGTCATGCCGAATCGGCGCCACACGCTGTTGGCTGAAAAACTGACGCTTCAGAATGAAGGCCGCCACCAGTTCACCCAACGCCAACGCCCCACAGACGAGAAAGAGAATCGGTGGACTGGCGGTCGCCATCTCCCAAGTGGGAATGAGGCGCGACGCGTGAATCGCGTACGCCAGCAGTGCGATGCCGGCTGGCAGCATCAGATTAATAACCATACCCATCCGAGAGGCGCGTTCAGACAGTTTATGGGGATCAACGACCATGACTAGTGATACTACGTGGCCAAACGACGGTTCATCTGGCATTCTTGAGCCGCTGTTGAACGAAGAAATCACGCATCAGGACGGCCGCTTGCTCCGCCATGATGCCGCCGATCATCTCGATGCGATGATTGAGGCGCTGGTCGGATGGGATCTCGAAGAGAGAGACACATCCACCGAACTTCGGGTCGGTGGCGCCGTACACCAGGCGATCCAGCCGCGACAAGACACTGGCGCCGGCACACATCACGCACGGTTCAATGGTGGAATACAAGATGCCGCCGGTGAGCCGCCACGATTCAAAGTGCGCGGCGGCAGCACCGATCGCGACGATTTCGGCGTGGGCGGTCGGGTCACCCAAACGTTCGGTCTGATTATGGCCGCGCCCGACCACACGGTTGTCTTTGACTACCACCGCGCCGATCGGCACCTCTCCCTCATCAAATGCCTGCTCGGCCTCCTGCAGGGCCTGGCGCATGAAGTATTCGGCGCGTTCGAGATCGAAGGGAATAGATGAACTCATAAGGACTGTGTCATACGTAACAACTCGGTCACCAGCCGCGCCGCCGTGAAATCAGAATGATGGATCCCCGGTATGGGCATCAATTCGACCACATCGAACCCCACGATCCTTCGTTGACTGGCGACTGTCTTCAGGAAAGCAATCGTCTCATACCAGAGCAAACCGCCCGGCTCCGGTGTGCCGACCGAGGGCATAATCGATGGATCGAAACCATCGAGATCAAATGTCAGGTAGACGTCATTGCTGAGGTGATCGATGGCGCGGTCATGCCAGTCCGACCGTCCGATACAATCCCGTGCCCAGAAGATCGGGAGATTTTGATCCGTAATCTCTTTGAGGCAAACCTTGGACGCGCTGCGAATGCCGACCGACACCGCCGGACAGATCTCGCGGACGCGTCGCATGACGGTGGCGTGGGAGTGCTTCGATCCCTGATAGGTGTCGCGCATGTCGGCGTGCGCGTCAATTTGCAGCACCGACAGATCGGGATACCGCGATTTGTGCGCGCGGACTGCAGCGGCGGTCAGCGAGTGCTCCCCCCCGAGCATGACGCAGTATTTCTTCGCGTCGAGATGCCGGCCGATCTCGCGTTCGACTTTGGCAACCATAATAGCCGGACCATCGACCTCGGCCTCGACTTCATCACACGTATGAAGGCCCAGCTCGGCCGAATCGGGACCGGCGTCACGATCGGTTGATTCGATCTCACGTGAGGCAGCGATAATCGCCGCCGGACCGTCTTTCGTGCCCGACTTGTATGATGTGGTCGCATCATACGCCACGGGGACGATCACAACACGCGCAGCGTCATACGCCGATTCGTCGTTGGTTAATCCGAGAAAGTTGTGCCCCCGGGGCGGATCGAGATCGTGTGATGACATCGTAACAGTATAAGGTCTGACAGACGGTAATCGTTTACAAAAACGGCACTCCGGCCACCCGGAGTGCCCGTAACCTGCTTATGCACCGTGCATCAATCGGTAATCATGACGGCCGCTGCCACCACGCTGGTCCAGAGTCCATTCTTATCGCCGGTTGCCGACTGCGTCGAGTTTCGCGTCCGGTAGATCTTACCTGAGATCTTCCACTCTTCTTTGTTTTCGTCCCAACTCTTATCGACATCGAAGTCCAGACCCAGCGATGTCGCCAGCATTGTCGCAGCCAAATCCTCGGCGTACTCGCCGGCCCGGCGTTCGGTCATACCGTAATCGTGATGTTCCGTCAAATAGCCGACCTGGCTCGGATCTTTCGGAATCGCCAATCCGATCGTCGCTGAAATCAAACGTGACGGTTCGCTGGTGTCATTCCGGCTCATCACAACAAATGCGATTTGTCCCGGGGTCATCTTCCTCAATCCCGCCTGACGCGAAATGACACGGCAGTGCGGCGGCAGAATGGATGACACAGTCACCAGGTTGAAGTGGGCAATTCCGGCGTCGCGGAGTGCCAACTCAAAACTGGATAAGCGTTCTCTATGTCTCCCGACTCCTTTGGTCAGGAAAATCTCTTTCGCAACGATCATTAACCTCTCTCCTCAAGGACGAACGAATCGCCATCAGTGCGCGGGCAATATAGTGAGCGCGGACGGTAAATCAACTGAAGGGTCAACTCAGTGGGCAGTATTTGCGCCGGGGGAATGCGGGAATGCACTCCGAACTCAGGACGCTGAAGGTGGAGTGGAATCGTTGGGATTGTCGGAAGATGACTTGAACGGCCACCACCACCGACGCTTCCGTTGGGCCCGCCGCTGCCGGCGCGCCTCTTTTTCCCGCGCCAGGGCCCTGGCATCCAACTCTTCGATCTTCAACAGCAACCGTTCCATAGTCTCACGGCGCTCCATCATTTCACGGAAGGTGTCATAGTCTTTGATATTGAACAACGCTTGAACAAACGGCTCAAAGAACACCATCGCCTGAGCGCCGATGTAATTCAGAGGTTTGACAGACTCCAGCGCGAGGATCGCCGGAACGGTCATTTTCCATTCGACAACCTTGGCAGCGACTTTCTCCATGAGTTCTGCCTCACGTTCCGTCAGAGGCGGTGGCCCCTCCTTCGCTCCGGCGCGTCCTTCGAACCAGCGTTTAAAACTCATCCTGAGGGCTCCTCCTCGGAGTTTGTACGAATGCGCTCGGAGACGATGCGCAACACGTTCTCCCGCTGCCCATCGAATCGCAGGTAGAATCCGCGGAAATTTTCCAGTCGCGACGGTTGCACAAATGGCGAGAGCAACACGCCATTCTTGTCGGGATAGTAGCTGCGGAATTGGTCCCACGTGAACCGGCGATGCACACCAAGAAAGCGCGACTCGAGTCCGCCGGCATACAGAACATAGTGAGTCGGCAGAAAAAATGAAGCCAACGATCCTCCGAGGATCACGACAGCCAACAAGGTATAGAACGGGCCATAGAGAAACCACAAACCGATCGGGATGCCGACCACCACGGCGACCGCAAGACCTCGGCGCGATCCCTGACGTTGCACCGGATGCGACCGCCAGGATAACAGGACGCGCGCGGGATCGTCATGTTCATGAACCGACTCGACGTCGGCATGTGTGAACAAGACACTCATGTCAACTCACGGTCCCGCCCGGCGCTTCCCCCTGCTGCGGATCAACCCGGTACCGCTCCTTCTTGACGTTGTTGATCTCTTCAAGCAGTTCATTCGGATCGATCAGCTTCTTGCGCACCAGCAGGCGGACCAGTGCTTCCTGAGCCAGGTTGTTGGACAACGCCAACTCCTGGTAGGAAATCTTGCGTTCTTTGCCGTCGACGACCATGCGTAAGGCATAGGGTTGTTGCTCGTCAGAACTCATATTGTCTATCCTCTCCCTTCGATCGTTCCGGTCAATTCGCTTCAACGGGGACAATGCGACGATTCACGTAGTGTAAAACGGGAATGTGAGTGGGGTATCCGTCTTCATCGAAACGCCATTCCCGAGTGGCGCCGCGATAGCCCGATTCGCGCGCCAACGTGCGGACGATTTGCCGCGCCTGTGGGTCGCGCCCCGTGCCGTCGCCCAGCCAGCTTACCACGTCATACACACGGCCCGACAACGTTGTCGGGGTGTACGACCATTCTGTCTCAAACTCGCGGACAAACATTGTCCACTCCGGCCGCGATTCATCAACCCATTCGTACGAGACGAAGATTGTTGAATCCAGGGACTTCCGCATGCGCCGCAAGCCATCTTTGTCGGACCACCCTTCGGGGCCGAAGGCATAGACGCGAAAGCCGTGAAAGACCATTTGGGGAGCGATCAGCACGATGTCCTCGGCATCGCCCCAAACGAGCATTCCCTCCATCAGCGACAGTGTATCTTCGCGTTGTTCCTTTGTCAGATCCGGTGGCAATGTGCGCCGTCGGAGCGTCTTCAGTTGCTCACCGAAGTCGGTATCCCCGGGATTGAAGTACTGAACCGGGTGCATTGCACGGCCTGCCCACTCGGCCACATCGGCGAATGCCGCTCCGGCCGCGCGTCCCTCCGGTGTGTCGGAGACCAATGCGCTCAATTGATTCAAGTGCAGCGTGTGAATGGCATACTCGGCGAGCCGTTGCGCCTGTTCCGCAGGTGGACGTGACATCTGGAACAACCGATCATAGGATTCACTGTACCCGCCACGCCGCGCCAGCGGCAGTACTTGCGGAATGCCCTCGTCATCGAACAGCGGCGCCGTACCCAGAATTGCAGCGGAGTGCAGCGGTCCGATCACACAATCACAGCGTCGAGAGGCAACCGAATCGACCATCATAACCGCCCGCGCCGAGTCGGCCTGCGTGTCGAACACTTCAATAGTAACACCCATCGGAAAGCGATCGGCGGCCAGTTGCGCGCCGCGCACCATGTCGTACCCGAAATCCTGAAAATCGCCCGACATCGGCCCCAACACGCCGATCACCAACTGCTCGGTCGGTTCAGCAGCCGTTGCACCACCTCCGAGTCTGGCGCTGGCCAGTTGGGCCGGTTCCGATGACGGATGGCGCGCGGCGATTTCCGCGTAGATATCATTCGCCAGCCGCTCGCGTCCTTGCGCACTCCAGCGATCGGCAATCCACAATCGCACCCAATCGTATTCCGGCGACTCATCCAGCGAGGTTAACAGTATCTCCAATTCGGTCTGCGACAGCGACCACGTGATTAACGGTTCGAGGTTGCGCCGGGCAATCGGCGCGTAGTCCTCATCTCGCACACCGAGGGCCGCAACGTACGCATTGGCAGCGGTAACGTCATCTCCCAGCCGGAATGCACAGTGGCCGATCATGATGTGTGCGGCGGCGAGGTAGGGCGATTTGGGATACGTGTCGACGTAGTAGGCGAAGAAATTGCGACAGACTCCGTACGCCTCGCTGGCGAATTGGCATTTGCCCACCATGAAGTGGGCGACTTCCTGCCCGCGCCGTGACAGTTGTGGAGAGGAGGCAATGTCGCGGAATTCTCTCTCGGCGATGGTGTACGTCCCGTCGACGTACAGATCAACCGCAGCCTCGAACCGTTCCCGCAACACCTTGTCGCGCGTTTTCAGAGCACGCCCACCGGGAACCGCTGCCCACACGGATGATGCCAGAATCAGGACGCACACCACCATCCCGATGACCGGGTAAGCGCGGCGATGACCGTTTCGACGGAACCGTCGCGGTGCGGATACGAGCTGTTCCGCGGATGTCATCGCGTGGTATTGATTCGTCGACGGCACTGCGTCTGTCGCACTGTTGAAATCGATCAGAGGGAGTATTTGCCGAAATCTTCCGGATTCAGATTTCGCAACCGCTCTTTCAGCGCTTCGGGATCGTATTGTTCCTGTCCCTCTTCGCCCTGCTGAGGACGCGCCTGAAAGAGTTCCTCGTTCACGAAGATCGGCGCCTTCGCCTTCAGGGCCAGGGCGATTGAATCCGACGGTCGCGCGTCGATTTCGAGCGTCTGGCCATTGCGATTGACGAAGATCTTGGCGTAGAACGTCTGCTCGCGAAGTTCAGTCACCTCGATTTTGGCAACGGATCCTCCTAAACGTCCGATCACACCATTGAGCAGATCGTGGGTCAGTGGCCGTTTCGACGCCACTCCCGACAGTTCCATGGCGATGGCCCACGCCTCGAAATGGCCGATCCAGATCGGAAGCACCAAGTCTCCTTCTTCCGGCGCCAGTACGACGACGGGGGAATTGGAGGTCACATCCAACGCCAGCCCATTGATCTTCGCCTTAACCATGTTGCCTCTCCCGGGAGGATTCTCAGGCAGCCTGCCCTTGATCTCCCTTCTTCACAACCCACACTTTCACATGGGCAATCACATCGCGTTCGAGTTTTACATCCACTGTGTAGACACCCAGAGAGCGAATCGGCTCCTCCAGGAGGATGTCACGACGATCGACGAGGAAATTCTGCTGCTTCAGCAGTTCGGCAATTTGCGACGTTGTCACGGAGCCGAAGATGCGGTCTTCCTCACCCACCTGAACTTCCGCCGTCAGCGAGACTTTCTCCAGGGCCAATTTCAACCGCTCGGCATCGCGCATCCGTTTCCGGTCGCGGAATTGTTTCTGGCGATTCACTTCGCCGATCGAATGCAAGTTTCCGGGAGTGGCGGGGATCGCCAGATTCCGCGGAATGAGATAGTTGCGGGCGTAGCCGGCTTTCACCGTGACCACTTCGCCGCACTTCCCTAAAGTGTCGATATCGTCTCGTAAGATGATCTTCATCGCGTAATCCCACTAACGACGCAACGGCATTCACCGGCGCCCTATTTGAATGTTTCGGCAACAAACGGCAGCAAAGCCAAGTGACGGGCCCGCTTTACGGCTCTGGTGACGCGGCGTTGATACAACGCCGAGACGCCGGTGATACGGCGAGGCAGGATTTTCCCTCGCTCGGTGACGAATTTGCGCATTAATCGTTCATTACGATAGTCGATTTCATGCAGCTTTAACTCGGTAAAGCGGCGTCCCCGGGGACCACCGCCCCGCGAGAACCGTGAGCGTCCACCACCACGGCCGCCGCCGCGTCCTCCGCCTCTCATGATTCCTCCCTTGCTGCGGCTTCGTTGGGTTGACCGCTGGATTCGCGTTTATCGGCGTCTGCTTGGCTCGATTCGCTGCGATCGCTGGCTTCGCGTTTGCTGTCACTGCCTGATTCACTCGACTGGTGCTCGGTGGCCTGCTGTGCGCTACCCTTTTCGAGTTCTTCAAGGTACTTCGGGTTGTCGGCCACAACGGTCAGATAGCGCAGGCAGGATTCGTCGAGCTTGAACTGACGCTCGAGTTCAGTCGGCACGGACGGGTCCGACTCATGGATGATGTGCACATAGTAGCCATGAGTCTGGTTCAAGATCTCATACGCCATGCGGCGGAGACCCCAGCGGTACGTGTTTTTAATCGAACCGGCCTGGTTGATCACACCAGAGTACTTCGTGATTGCCGATTCCCATCCATCGTCCTTCAACTCAGGATCCAGGATAAACGTTGTTTCGTAAAGCTTCACTCATCCTCCCTCGGTCGTTGGGCGTCCGATCGGCCATTGGGGGCGGGTTCGGACACGGAAGGTTTGCGGTTATACTTATTCGCGGCGACAGCTACTCCACGGGCCAGAATCAACGCGACCGCATCGGCAGCAGTTGTCGCCATCTGTCGCGCGACAATTAACTCGTCGGCAGAAAATGGGTCAAGGACAAACTCGGCCGGATCGGCGCCTTCCGGCACCGGCCCGACTCCGCAACGGCAGCGTGCAATATGTTCTGTAGCA